>DAOUVA010000077.1 GCA_030667885.1 Phycisphaerae bacterium | reverse complement strand
CTTGAGCCACAGTTTATGCAATATGATTCATAGTTTATGGAAAGGTACTCAAATGAAGTGGAAGAAGCAGAAGAGAAAGGCATTCACACTTATAGAACTGCTTGTAGTGATTGTTATTTTAGGCCTACTTGCAGGATTTGTTGCGCCGAAAATGTTAAAATCCATCGTCAAGGCCAAGAAAGACCTGGCAAGGCCCAAGATGACAATTATCGAAAGCGCAATTGAAAGATTCAGCCTTGATTGCGGGCAGTATCCTGATGACTCTATGGGGCTTGATGCTTTACTGGCTCCGCCATCGGGGCTCGAAGAAAAATGGAACGGTCCTTATCTCAAGGCCAGCCAACTGGACGATCCGTGGGACAATCCATATATATATGTCGCCGAAGGCGAAATCAATCCGGGCAGCTACGATTTGGTCAGCCTCGGAGCGGACGGCACAGAGGGTGGGGAGGCTGACGCCGAAGATGTATTCAATGATTAAACAACCTGCAGTTCATAAGGCATAAACTATGAAATAGGGTGAGTTTGCAAGAAATGCAAAGGCAAAAGTCAAAATCTAAGGTCAACGCGCAGGAATGCGGCTTTACACTTGTGGAAGTGTTAGTGGTAGTAGTTATCATAGGGCTTCTGGGAGGTCTTGGGGGCGGCATTTATCTGGGGACATATAAGAAACTGCTGGTTGAAAAAGCGGCGCGTGATTTTTTCCTTACCGCCAAATATGCAAGAATAATGGCGATTGAGAAACAACGCCAATACAAAATAGTATTAGATACCGCCAATAACGGATTTCACTTAGTTACAACACAATTGGACGAAGAAGGCGGACAAACAGAACAGATGATTGTGAGGGATTCATTTTGCAAGCCGGTGGCATTTAACGATGATACCGGGTTCGAGGACATTAAGATTACCCCGATGAGCTACGTAACAACAACCGAGGAAGATGAGGATGAGCAGTCAATAATATTTTCTGCAAATGGTACAGCGCAAACGGCTGTAATTCAGATAGGTAACGGCAAAACCCATTATACAATTACTATTGCGGCCGCAACGGGCAAGGCAAAAGTGTATGACGGCATAGTTGAGGACGTGGATGTCGGAGTTATTGATTTGGACGCAGAATCATGATCCGGGCGAAAAAAAACAAGAAAGGATTTAGTCTGATTGAGACGCTCGTTGCCAGCGCCATCCTCTCCGGAGCTGTTTTGACGTTAGGGGCAATCAGCACGATGGCTGTTAGTGGAACGCGACTTAACAGGCGATACGAAGTGGCGGCGTCATTGCTTGATAAACAGCTTAACATGATTGATTATATCGGTATAGACGAATTCATCGATATAGGCCAGCTGCAAGGAGATTTCGAAGGATATGAACCGGCTTATCACTGGGAAGTTGTAACCGAATATCAGGACATTGACAGTCTGTATCTTGTAACAATAACTGTGAGCTGGGCTGACGGCAACCGCCCATACAGTATCTCGGCCGATACTATGCTCGACGGAGTAAGTGTATACCTTGAGGTTGAAGTGGAAGAGTAGTGAAGAAGATTGAATCAAAAAAGACTGGATTTACATTAGTAGAAGTGATGGTGGCCGTGACTATCGGAGGATTCATTATGTTAGTCGCGGTAGGAACACTGAAGGCCATCACCAGCAGCGCCAAGATGGTGGACACTAATATCAGCGCCGCCGCAGAAGTAAGATTTGCCATGAATCTGATTTCACGAGACCTTGTTAACTTCTATCGTGACGAGAATAATGAAAATACAAAATTAATCGGTATCACCGAAGAATCAGCAGATGGCAACATCAGTTATCTGGTTTTTTACACGCTCAACAGGATGAAAGCCAGAGCAGACCAACCTGAAGGTGATATTTATGAAGTCGAATATTCACTGCTGAAAGACGGAGAACAATCATTACTAACGAGACGCTTGTGGCCTAATCCCAATGATGAATATGCTGATGAACCACACGGTATTCAAGCTGTTATCGCAGAGGATATTGCTATTTTTGAGGTCAGATACTTTAACGGCGAAGAATGGTCCAACGAATGGCCGGAAGAGATGGAGGAACTACCTCAATTAATTGAAGTAAGTATTGTGGGTAAAGAACAGAGCCGGGGAAATCCGGCGATGGAATCCATTTTGGTGAATTTGACCAGATCCGTAACAGCCGCAACTGCGGCCTCTGAAGACAGTGAGGAAGGCGGCCAGGGAGGCGGCGGGGGAGGTGCCCCGGCAGGTGGTGGAGGCGCTCCGACAGGCGGCGGAGACGCCCCGGCAGGCGGAAGAGGATAAATCAGGAAGAATCTTAAAGAAAAGTTTAGCTGAAAAAATGAGTACAAAAGGTAATAACAAAGGGCTTGTTCTTGTAACGGTACTGTGGGTAATAGTAGTGCTTATGGTGATTGTTTCGGTCCTCGGCCGCCAAAGCCGGCTTGATACGAAAGTCTGCATTGCAAGACTGGAAGGCGTCAGGTGTAAGTGGGCCTCCCGCGCAGGTATAGAAAAAGCTATAGGGATACTTAATGAAGATACAAGGGAAAGTGACTGTCTGACTGATTTGTGGAGCGATAATGAGGAAGATTTAAATGATGTTTATCTTCAGAACTGCTTTTTTACCGTTAAAGCTGTTGATGAGGCGAGTAAATTGAACATAAATACAGTTACGAAAGGTCAGCTTTTAGAATTGCCGGAAATGCTCGAAGAAATTGCCGATGCGATAATTGACTGGCGTGATGAAAATGATACTCCAAGCGCAGGGGGCGTTGAAGGCGGATATTATGAGAATTTGCAGTTCGGATATATGGCGCGGAACGGCCCGCTGCGGACAATACGTGAGCTTCTTTTGGTCAAGGATGTAACAGAACAATTATTTTTTGGAGAAGACACTAACCTCAATGGTCAGTTGGATTATAATGAACAGGATGGAGAAGAGAGCCTTCCATACGACGACGGAGATAGTGAATTAGACAAGGGATGGATAGCGTACCTAACGTGTTATTCATATGATAACAATAAAGACGCCGAGGGTAATCAAAAAATCAATATCAACGAGGGCAATGCGAGTCAGCTATCAAGGTCTCTTGGCATAAGCAACTCTCAGGCCGAATGGATTGTAGAGAATCGTACACACGACAGTATAGGTGATTTGATAAGTACCGGCGGCTCGAATCAGGGACTGGATTCACAAACTTTTTCGAGTATAGCAGACAAGATAACGGTTGATGGCAGTGATAAGATACCCGGGAAAGTAAATATTAATACGGCCTCAGAGATAGTACTGACAGCCTTGATGGGGGGCGGAGATTCGTCTGAGCAGGCTGCGGAAAATATAATCGCCTATCGAGAAAGTTTATTGTACGGGATGGAAAGCATTGGTGAGCTTTTGGATGTACCGTCGATGAATATTAATACGTTTAAGGAAATTGCGGATTTAATAACCACACGATCCGACGTCTATTCGATTCGCTGCGTGGCGACGGCCGACAGAAACGGCAAGAACGGAGCAAAACTGGAAACGGAAGCGGTGGTGGACAGGGTCGAAAGCCCATGTAAGATACTTTTCTGGTATCAGGGAGCAAGTAATTAATGAGCACAAAAACCAATATCAAAACACTTCATTCTGTTATAGCAATAACTCAGGAGGAAGGTAAGCTCAAGGCCATCAAGCTTCAACGGCAGAGCGGGGCAACAAATGTTCTCTGGACAAAGAGCAGCGAAGATGACACAGCAGACTGGATAGCCTTCGCGGCCAAATGCGGTTTGTCTTCCGAGCCAATGGCGCATAGAAGCCCTGACAGTTCCAAAGCAGTTGTTGTCGGCTTTAATTCGGCGGGCGTGGCTTTTTATCGCATTACCGTACCTGCCGTTGGCGAGGAAGAAACGGCATCGATAGTTAAATTACAAGCAGAAACCCGTCTGCCGCTTCCGGCAGAACAAATGGAGATGGCCTGGCGAGCAGACCAGGTGCGGAACGGGCAGGTAGGCTTTATCGTAGCGGCGGCGAGAAAAAAGCCGTTAGAAGATTTCGTAGAAAATGTGCGCAATTTTGAGCCGACTAAAATATCATTAGACTGCGAGGGAGTAACCAAGGCGTGGAGGGAATTCTTTTCGGGAAATGAAAAACTCGCCGTGGTAGTAAGTATGGCAGGACAGAATACTCAGGTTTGCCTGGTTGAAAACGGACGATTGTGCAATGCGATGCTCCTGGATATCGGGATGGAGGACCTTGGGGCTGAGGACGAAGCCGAACAAATTCAAACTTCCGAAAGATTCATACAGGACATGATCAGCGTACTGGAATTGTTCGGCTACAGCGACCAATCAGAAGTGCCGGTTTTTATGCTTTCAGACGGCAATTCTGCTCATATGAACTTAGTATCTTCTCTCAATTCGGCAGGATTAGATGCACAAATTGCTCTGCCGGACATCAAAGAACTGCGGACACCAAGCGAAGTCGGCATCGAAGACATCTACGAATACCGAGTTGCAATAGGTCTCGGGATGATGGCTTTTGAGACGAGCAAAAATGAGCTTAACATTTTCGAGCATATATACAGGCCAACATCAAAAAAGGAGAAGGTATATTGGGTTTATTCCCCAAAGATAGCGGGTGGGATAGCAGCGGCAATGCTGGTACTGTTCATCGCTGTCTATTGTGTTGTCGGCATAGCCAGTCCCGTCGCAATAGAAAAGCATTTGAAAGCATCGGCTTCCGACGCTAATCTCAACAGTCTTATGCAACGGCAAAAACTAATCAAATCGGTTGCACAGCAAAGGCCTGATTTACTCGAGCTTTTAGGCCAGATTAACGCCAGCGGCGAGAGAGGGATAAAGTTAGAGAGTTTTCATTTTAAGAAGGGTCAGCCGATTACAATCAGCGGTGAGGCTCCCGGTAATGAGCAGCTATATAAGTTCGAGAAAAATCTGCAGGACAGAAAGAACATAAATAGTGTAAAAATGAATCCAAGCAGAGACGCTAAAACCAAGAAGATTAAATTTACCATAACTTTTCATTATAGGAATTTTACGAAATAGAAAACTTGTATAAAAGGTTTCAGAACTATGATAAAAAATTTAAGCCAAAAAGACATTCGGACATTAAAATTAGGCGCTGTATGCGTAGTCGGAATTATCATATTTCTGGTTGGGTCCGAAGTGCATACCCGCTTGAAAAAGGCACAAGCATCTACAGCCTTACTGAACAACAAACTGGATCTTATCGATGTGGACAAAGCCAAACAATCCGGCTTAGTGTCAATCGTGCCTAAGTTTGAGATGCCGATAGGGGAAGAAGACCAAAAATTCCTGTTTCAAGAGAAGCTTACCGAACAATTCAATAAAGCGGGAATAAAAAATCAGCCTTTGCAGGTCGCCTCTAAAACAACTTCCAAGAAGGACGGATACCAACTGCTGCGTATGAAATGCAGTGCCACGTGCAGATTAACGCAGGCACTCGATTTACTGGCCAACCTGAAAGACAATCCGTATCTGGTTGGAATCGAGGAGCTGCGGTTAAGAATTGACAAAAAGAAACCTCAGGAAGTTGCTATGGACCTGACAGTATCAACATTCGTGAAGTAAGGGATGCAAATTGTGAAAATTGATTATCTGAAAGACAAGAAAGAACTGGTTTCAGTCGTTCTGCTGTGCGTCTCAGCGTGTTTAGCAGTTTTGATTTTAGTAACGGTAACAGGCTTTTTTACAGCCTCAGCCAGGGCAGAGAGGATAGTCACGGATGCCGTTGCACAAAATACTGAGGATGCCAGCGATATCGATAAATACTTCACCGAATACAAGATGCTTGCAGATGCTCTTAAAAAGAACAATCTGTTCGCGCCGCCTGCCGCCAAGCAGCACCCGGTAACAGAAGTAACAGGAATATTTGGTGATGAAGTGATAATAAGGGACAAGTTGTATAAAGTCGGCAATAAGGTGGGCGACGCAACGATAGTCTCAATTGAAGCTATGCAAGTAACAATTGAATGGGACGGCAAGAAAAAAACCTTTTCTCCTATGGATGCAGGAGGATCTTCGCCGCCGGGAGGACCGAGGGGTTCAATAGCATCAGCAAGAGGAGGGCCTGCGAGACCGGCAGGAGGAAGCGCCCAGATGGTTACAGTTGGGTCGGATGGATTTAAGGGGAAGGGGGAAAAACTCCAGAATATATCTGAGGCCAAAATGCAGGCAAAAAGAGCTAAGCAAGATCAAGAAATTCTTATAAACATAAAAGAAAGATGGTCAACACTGCCTGAACAAGTAAGAGAAAAACTTACTGACATAAGAGAGAAATGGCCAAGTATGTCTGAGGGAGAAAGGGACAAAATCAGGGGCGGATTGAATGAAAGATTTGGTGGTGGAAAACAAGGAGGTAAATAATTATAAAAGTGCCTGAGTAAGGGATGCAAATTATGAAAATTGATTATCTAAAAGACAAGAAAGAATTAGTTTCTGTCGTTCTCCTTTGCGCCTCAGCGGGTTTGGCAGTTTTGATTTTAGTAACGGTAACAGGCTTTTTTACGGCCTCAGCCAGGGCAGAGAGGATAGTCACGGATGCCATTGAGCAAAATACTGAGGATGCCAACGATATCGATAAGTACTTCGTCAAATACAAGATGCTTGCAGATGCACTAAAAAAGAACAACCTGTTCGCGCCGCCTGCGCCGAAGCAGCACCCGGTAACGGAGGTATTGGGGATATTTGGTGATGAAGTGATAATAAAGGACAAGTTGTATAAAGTCGGTGCTAAAGTGGGAGACGCAACTATAGTCTCAATTGAAGCTACGCAAGTGACTATCGAATGGGACGGCAAGAAAAAAACCTTTTCTCCTATCAATGCAGGAGGTTCTTCGCAGCCGGGAGGACCGGGTGGTTCAAGAGCTACGGCCAGAGGTGGGCCTCCAAGACCAGGAGGAGGAAGTGCTCAGATGGTTACAGTTCAGTCCCAGGGAGGGCCAACGGGCGGTCCCGGGGGCGGCATGGGGCCAATGATGGGAAGATTCCAAAATATGTCTGAGGCGGACAGGGACAGATTCAGGGGTGAAATGCAGGAAAGAAGAGAAAGATATATGAATATGTCGGAAGCTGAAAGAGAAAAGTTCCGAAACGAAATGCGTGAAAGGATGATGGGTGGTGGAGGACGACCTCCAGGCGGAGGACGGCCTTCAGGGGGCGGACGAGGCTCAGGTGATGGGCGACGAGGTAGATAATTATAAAAAGGATTAAAGTGAGGTAAACAAAATGAAACGATCAGGAACAGTACTAATATTTGTAATAGTGTGGGCGGCAGTGCTTTTTGGATCCTTTGTAATCGGAATTTGCGTAAAGGAAGTTAGATTCCACCGTGCGAGGACGGTAGTTGAAGTAGCAAAAGAGACAGAAACTACTACACCTAAGCCTGAGGTGGTCAAGAAGGTTGAAAAACTAAGTGACGCAGAGAAACTTGCACAGGAGCTGGCACAGAAAGCCCCATCTCCCGGACCCGGAGGTGGTGAGCGACCAGCCAACCGTCCTGATGGACAAGGAAGCGGAGAGGAAAGAGGAAATATGAGGGAGCGAATGGCGAATATGTCAGAGGAAGAAAGAGCCCAAATGCGTGAAAGAATGGGCAGCAGGCGGCGAGGGGGCGGCGAGAGAATGCAAAATATGTCCGAAGAAGAAAGAGCCCAAATGAGGGCGCGATTTGAGAATATGTCTGAGGAGGAAAGGGCCCAAATGCGTGAAAGAACGGGCGGCAGGCGGCCGGGAGGCTATGGAGAAGGCGGCAGAGGCCGACCAGGCGGAAGGCAAAATAGCGAACAGCAATAAAACAAATAATGAGGTGAGAAAAATGGACTGGTTAAAATCAATAATATCAGTAGTAGTTGGTATTGCGGCGGTTCTTATTATCTGGAGAGTAGGTTTTTATCCTCCGATACCCGGACAATCAGAAAAACCAACTGAAACCAAAGTAGTTGCTGAAGCGGAGAAATCCGTTGAAGCTCAAAAGCCGGATGCCGCAGACAAGCCTGAAGTAGCCTCTGAAGTCAGCAAACCCGAAAAACCAGGGGACGTTGCCGGCAAACCCGAAAGACCAGGGGATGTTAACGAACCTTCAAGGGTAATGGCCGCAGGCGATTCGAGAGGACCAGATGATGTTCGCGGACAGATAAGAACTGCTGTTATTACCGAGGAGGGTAAGTCTGTTGAGCCAAACGAGCCGATGGAAAACCTGAATCTCAAAAATGTGGAAATGAAAATCATTATCGAGAAGCTCGCGACCTGGACCGGGAAGGTGATTATTCCCACCGATGAGTCACTGAAACAGAAAATAACCATATACTCACCTGAGAAACTGCCAAGAAGTAAAGCCCTGGCAATGATTTATAGTGCTCTGCGTACTAAAGGTTATATTGCCGAACAGACCAACGGCACGATTTTCCTTAAACCTATAGCAGAATCAAAGCTGGGCGAGGTCCCCACGATATCGGAAGATTATCCGCTTGCGATGGTAGAAAACAAAGACCAGGTAGTTCAAAAGTTCTTTAAGTTGAAAAACTACAGTCCTTCGCAGATGGGTCAGATTATTCTACCGCTGGTGGGTGAGTACGGCTATGTAAGCGCTGATGAAGGCACAGGCAGCCTGTTTGTAATTGATACGGTCAAGAGCCTGATGCGCATCAGCCTGATAATCAAACAGTTTGACGTAGTCGAAGTTGAGGAAATTGTAACACAGATATTTGAAATTCAACACGGTGATCCAACAGCGATGGTTGAGCTGCTGCAAACATTATTAGGCGACGGCAGCAGTTTGAGCAGCCCCGGAGGATCCAGCCGGGGACGCGGGAGGCCGGGAGATTCTTCAAGAGGTAGAAGCTCAGGAGGTACGGCACAGACGGTCACTGTAGGAACGAGCCGGAGGCCGGCCTTGCTTATCCCGCAGCCTACTTACAACTGGATTATCGCAAAAGCTACGGCTGAAGACTTAAAAAAGATTGGCGAGTGGATTGAAAAACTCGACAGGGCAGTACCTACGCTATATGTTGACCAACCACTTTCAAAAATTGAAAATAAAAATCAGGTAGTTCAAAAGTTCTTTAAGTTAGTAAACTACAGTCCCTCGCAGATGAGCCAGATTGTCGGGCCTCTGCTTAGTGATACCGGTTATGTAAGCGCCGATGAAACTACGGGCAATCTTGTAGTAATTGATACGGTCGAGAAACTGATGCGAATCGAAACGATTATTAGAGAGTTTGACGTGCCAGAAGCAGAGCAAACCGTCACGGACATTTTTGAAATTCGCAACGGTGACCCATCGGAGATTGTTCAATTGCTGAGGATGCTTATAAGCGGCGATGCGGGTACGAGTTCAAGGAGTCTTGGTCGAAGCAGCAACAGTCGGAACAGTCGGAACAATCGGAACAGTTCAAACCGTGGTTACACGACCAGCAGAAGCAGCTCCGGCTCAACATCGGTCTTGATTGGGCCAAGCGAACAGCCGATTGTGCTTATCCCGGAGCCACAACGCAAGTGGATTATTGCAAGGGCATCGGCTGAAGATATGAAGATGATTGAGGATTGGATAGATAAGCTTGACCAAGAGGAGCCAGTCACATCAGAACACGAAACAGTTTCAATTACATACGCGGATGTCGAGGAAGTTGCGGATCGTCTTAACGAGGCGATGCAGCAGATGCCCGGCTCAGAACTGACTGCGAGTGTTCTTATTCAGCCGTTACCACAGGCAAGACAGATTGTCATCTACGGCAGGGAAGACAGGCGTACAATGGTTAAGAACCTTATTTCAGAAATCGATATTCCGACAGGTCTATTCAAGACAGAACATTACAATCTAAAACACGCCGACCCTGATCAGATTAAGGAAAAAATAGAGGAACTTTATTCCGCATCCAGCCCTTACGGCAGCAATACCAGGGTTTCTGTATATAACTTTGCCAGTTCTCGTGGAAGCAGCCCAATGTCGGCCGATACAGTAAGAGTAATAGCATATAACACACTCAAGCAAGTGACGGTGATTGCCTCGGCTGAGAATATGGAAAAAGTAAGAAAGCAAATAAAAGAATGGGATGTCCCTCTGGATGTGGAACAAGTCAGACCGCTGATAATTGAGCTGCATAATTCAGACCCGGTACAGATGGCTGAACTGCTCAGGACGCTTTTCAGCGAAGAAGGCGGTGGAGGAATGAATATCTACGATCTTTTATTTGGCAGAGGTACCGAGGAAAAGGCAAAAATTGTCGGTCCGCTTTATGGCCAATTGACCTTTGAGTCGGTGCCACAGACAAAAAAGATGATCGTAATAAGCAAGATTCCAGAGGCATATCAAGTTATTAAGGAACTGATACTTGACCTTGACAGACAGGAGATGGCAGAAATACCCAAAGTCATAGAACTCAAGTATGCAGATCCCGAAGACCTTAGCGAACGCCTTAACGCAATGTTCGTTGAAGCGGGGCAAACAGCCAGGATCCGACTGACTTCCCAGGGATTGAGCGAATCGTCTTCGATGGATGCCCCGGACGAAAGCAGTAGTAATACTTCAAACCAAGGCGACACTTCGTCTGAGGAAGACACTTATACGCCGCCCTGGTCGGGGTCAGGTGCTCGAAGCGGTATTAATGAAGAAATGCCAATCAGTAACGTTATCGGCAGGATTCGCTTCGTACCGGAGCCACATACCAAGTCGATTTTGACCCTCGCTCCACCGGAGTTCATGGACGAGATAGAAGCCATGATCGCGGAACTGGACGTGCCCGGCAAACAGGTTATGATGGAGGCGATTATTATTGAGATTGAGCACAGCAAAGTAACTTCCCTGGGTATCGAATTATCAACTAATCCTGCTGCATTCGGCTCAATAGGTGAAAATGCAATTCTGGCACTGAGTAATCTGACGAATTTAGGAGTCAGTGGTAGTACCGGAGGAACAATCTCTTCGGCCTCGGGTATGGCAGCGACAGGTGGCTCGGGTACACTTATCGGTGTTGGAGCAGATATTTACGGCTTGATTGATTTCCTCGTTAAGACAACCGATGCAAAGATTCTGAATCAGCAGACTCTCTGGACAAAGGACAATGAAGAAGCAAAATTCTTCAAGGGCAGTGAAGTTGCATTCTTAGGCAGCGAATCAATAACAAATCAGACCACCAGCCAGAACATTGATTATGAGAAAGTGGGTATGGAACTGCGTGCCCGTCCAAGTATTACTCCTGAGAACAAGGTTGATATGATTGT
>DAOUVA010000376.1 GCA_030667885.1 Phycisphaerae bacterium | reverse complement strand
GTTCGGGCTTGTCCAGAAAAATTTTCAGGTTTGTTGAAATTGTCCGGAGCGTGTCTAATCAACCCAGATACCCTTTTGCTCCAGCCATTGTTTCAAATCGCCCATTTCGTTATTGAAAATCTCGTTGTCGTAGTCTTCTTCCAGTTTTTGGATATTGCTTTCCAGTTCCGGCTGCTCCTGCACAATATCGCTTAATTTCTTTTCGAATTCATCGCTGACAAGGCGAAGATCGTCAAACTTGACCTGAATCTCCAACATACCCACCAGCCTTCTTGTTACAGCTTCTATGCACTTTGGATTACTTCCCTGGACATAAGCTGGAATCGTGGCCACGAAAGAGACCATCCTCAGGCCTCGTTTCTGGCAATTGGCCGTCAGATGAGTAACGATACTTGCGGGTCCTTCGTAGTTGGTGAATTTAACGCCGTAATGTCGAAAAGTTTCTTTGAGTTCGGCATCCGAAACGGAACAGAAAAGTCTCGGCTCTCGAGTATGCGGCACAAGCCCGGCAACACTGCCTATGAAATATATCATTTCGACGCCGAACTGCTCGCATAACGAGAAGATGCATTCGGCAAATTCTTCCCATTGTAAATTCGGCTCTTTGCCTGAAAACAGTATAAGGTCATTTTCCTCGCTGCAATAAAACGCATCTGCAGGAGTTTCGTAGGATTTAATCAGGCCGTCTTCTATCTGCGTGTGCGGTCTAAATAATGCCGTCATTTCCATTGGACCCGGGAAACTATAGAGATAGAACCCTTCCGGTCCGACCTCGGCAAACTTCTCTGCTCCCAGCTTGTCGATAAGGCAATTTACAGTTCCCGTTGATACATCACCGCCGTCCATCCACCCGGAAAAGCCTAACAATAACCGAGGGCTTTTGAAATTCGGCCTTTTGAAGATTTTTAGTTTTCCGGATGACATTATTCACCTTAAGAAGTTTCACGATAAAAATCCTTTTTATCATTAATCGGCAAGTTAATCCAGCCAAATTCAGTAAATAGCAAAAGTTCCACAAAAAACGGTTGTTTTGGTGGAAAGAAGAACAGCAATCGGATATAAAAAGCAAAAGTAAAGAAAGGATAAAATCCATAATACGAAATTAGGATGACAATTTATGACGGCTTCAGTGACAGAAATAGCAGGCCTGGCTGATTGGTTGACAAACACTATCAACTACGAAATTATCAAGGGAAATGCAATTTGGCGATTCGGACTTGTTTTGCTTGTAGTGCTGGTGGCAATGGCAACGGGGCGAATAGTCCAGTTTGTAATAAACAGTTATGCCGGGCGACGAGCACAAAAGAAGGGCGAAGGTCCTCTGACACTGCTGCTAAAAGCGCTGGTAAATCCCATCTATGTAGCGGTATTTGCAGCCGGCATATTGTTCGCAAAGGTCCCTCTGCACTTCAGTGACGAAACAGGCATACGAATTGCTATCAGCATAGGATGGACAAAGATAGCACGAGTAATATTGGCCATTGCTGCAGCTTACGGGCTTTACCGGCTTGTGGACGTCATAGAATACTATCTGAATCGGCTGGTCGGAAAAACTGAAACAAAGCTCGACGATATGCTGGTGCCCATAGTGCGTAAGGCCTTACGCATAACAATTGCAATTATCGCGGTTCTGCTCATCAGCGAGAATATCTTAGGAGGTGACAAGGTCAAGTCCCTTATGCTTAGCGCCGGGGTCGGCGGTATTGCTGTCGCTCTTGCGGCCAAGGATACGATAGCTAATTTTTTCGGCTCAGTTACGATTTTCACAGACAGGCCATTTCAAATGGGAGAGCTTGTAAAGATCGGCGAGCACCTCGGCCCGGTCGAGGAAGTCGGCTTTAGAAGCACTCGCATACGAACACTACAGGGCCATCTTGTAACCATACCTAACAGCGTGATTACAAATTCGAGCGTGGAAAACATCGGCAGACGTCCCTTTATACGCAGGACCTCGAATGTCACCATTACTTACGATTCAGGTCATACCAAGACCAAAAGGGCGGTGGAAATTATAAAAGAAGTTCTTGCCGGCGTACCACAGCTTAATACCAATCCTGATAATCCACCGAGGGTATATTTCAGCGATTTTAATGAGTGGTCTTTGAATATTTATATGAGTTATTGGGTCAGGCCGGCCGACTACTGGCTGTTCCAACAGGTCAATGAACAGGTGAACTTTGAGATTATGAAGCGATTCAAAGCCGAAGAAATCGAGTTTGCCTTCCCAAGTCAAACGCTTTATGTAAAGAAAGACTGATTCGTTATAATATGTTAGGTATGCTCATTTAAAACGATGCGAGGCCCGCAAAGCAGGCCTCGCTGTGTCATTCGTTATGTTATATATGACTTCGCTCCGTTTATAATAACGGTTCGAATCATAAATTCAGCACTTATTCTTCAGCAGCCTTTTTCTCTACTCTGGTAAGAGACGTCTGCGGCTTTTTAAATTTGGTTTCTTCCAGTGCCCCCTGCTCATCCAACGACAAAACCGGCTCCTGTCCGACAATCCGCGGCGTTATAAACACTATCAGCTCGGTTACAGCCGTATCTTCACCTTCGAATCTGAACAACCCACCGATAAGAGGTAAATCACCAAGCAGCGGTATTTTGTTTTTCTCTTTACTTACATCTTTCTTGCGCATGCCGCCCAAAACCACAGTTTGTCCGTCTTTAACCAATGCTATCGTGTTAACCTTACGAGTATCCACAACAGGTACGTCAGTCGTAGAAAGCGTAACTCGCTCCACAAAAACATTAAATTCCGGTTGGATGTGCAATCTTATCATACTGTCTCTTGTAACATGTGGTGTGACCGTAAGCTTAACACCAACTTCTTTGAATTTAACCGTTTCTGTGACGGTACCCGCGGATACTGTTCGTTCCACGTAGGGATGCTCGGTTATTATATCGAAAAGAGCCTCTTCGTTATCGAGCACCAATATTCTCGGATTGGCAAGAAGCTTGGCTTCGGTAATCTCCTGTTCGGCATTTAATTGAGCATCTATGTCAATGTTGGGAGTAAGCCAGCCAAAACGCATAAAGCCGTATGTCGAAGCACCGGTTTTGGATGTTGGAGCGTCAAAGACACCTGTCATGAACGGGTTGGTTGAACTACCAACATATGTATCGACGTTTGACCTGCTTACCGTTATGTCATCATTTACCGGCAGGCCGGAGACATAGTTGGTTCGTCTGCCCGCCGACCATTTAACGCCAAGGTCGAGCTTGTCCCGGCTGGTGATATCATATATTCGCGCCTCTACTAATATCTGCGGAGTAATCCGGTCAATTTTCTCCAGCAGGCCGGTTATCTCCGTGATTTTGCTCTCGGTATCGGTAACAATTATATGACTGGTGCCCTTAATGGAAGATACCGAGCCCTGAGGTGACTTGAATTTATCCAGAGCAAGTACGACTTCCACAGCATCTACATAGACAATTTCAAAAGTTTTAGTCAGAATTGGCTCGGCTTTTGCAACCATTTCCGCAGAGGTTATTATTCTTATTACATTATCGGTCGGCACGTAGAGGCTGTCATGCACCGCAAGAATATTTCTCAATGCTTCTTCGAGCGGTACATCATTAAACGTAACGGTAACATTGCCGACAACCATGGGGCTCATGATATAGTTCAGGCTCGCCTGCTCAACCAATTGTCTTACCACCAAATCGATGGACTGATCACTAACATCGATAGATATATTTTTCTTCATCCCCCGCTCAACAGGCGTTAAATCTGCGTTTCTTTCCAAATCTTCATTACCGGCCTGGGCCATTGTGATACTGCAACTTATACAAATAACCACAATAATCATCAAAAGCCTGAACGCCTTATTATTTTTCAAAATGCTTCTCATAACATATCCTTCCTAAAGGTAAACCGTTTAAGCGATTTTTCACCTATCCCTACACAATGTGATTACTTTTTTCGTTGAACCTTCTGGGTCCATTTTTTCCCATTCATTTCGAATTCGACACTATCTTTACTTATTTTTGCAATGCTCGCACCCTGTATTTGATCACCTTCGTGCACTATGCGGTTGCTAATAATCGCCGACGAGTTGTCCTCGCTATAAAGAATGCTTTTGACGATTAATTTAACTAACTCTCTGTTTTCGGTCTGATTATTTACCGCTGCAACCGGGCCTAATTGCATAGGGTCGCGAAGTGTTGTCGGATACGGCTCCGGAATTTCCCAGTCGATTTGAGTATTCAAACCCGCAGAGACAACGGCGGAATTATTATTCTCCTCGCCCACCTCCGCATTATGCACACTCGTGCCAAAAACACCACCTTTGAACACAAATATTAATAAGACGACAAAGAGAACGGGCACTATTACTACCATTGCTTTTTGTTTTGTGGTACCGGTATCTGAATTTCCCGCAAACAGTTTGCTTGTTATTTGCTTCCATGAACTTTCGCCGCCGACTTTCACAACAGGGCGCTTTTTAGAAACCTTTTTTGAAATCTTGTCAATACCAGTTTTTTTAGACTCCTTAACAGGTATAACTTTGGGTTTCTTAGGCTTTTCAAATTTGCCTTGATGAACCGGCTCATTTTTTGGTAGTTGAGCTGGCTCAGCTTCAGGCTCATTAGTCGATTCAACTTCAGATTCCTCGACGGGAATAACCTTGGATTCCTGAGTCGTAATAAACTTCGGGAGGGAAGCCGGTTTATCTTTGGTTTCCTGAACCGGCTCAGATTTGGATTCTTTAAATGACTCTATTTCGGATTCCTGAACTGGAACAACCTCGGATTCCTGGGCCGTAATAAATTTAGGGGCGTGAGTCGGTTCATTTTTAAGCTCCTGAATTGGCTCAACTTTGGGTTCCTCAACGGATTCGGCCTTGGATTCCTGAACTGGCTCAAACTTGGGTTCCTCAATTGACTCAGCTTCTGGTAATATTTGCGCAGCTTGATACGGCTCTGGAGACTCGGATTCTCGTGACTCCGGAGCCGGCTGT
>DAOUVA010000455.1 GCA_030667885.1 Phycisphaerae bacterium | reverse complement strand
TGTATCGTTGTTGGCTTTATCTGTGCTGTTGTCCTCTTGTATGGGCCCTATGGCAGTCGATCCGACCGTCGAGGCGAGAATTGGGATTGAGAGTGCCGATTCGGTTATGGGCGACTGGGAGGGGACCTGGAAACTGGATGATGAAAGTGATTCGGGGCCTGTGGTAACCCAGGTGATAGCCTTGGGTAAAGGCGGGTACACAGCCAAGGTAATGGGAGAATTTGATACCCGCGAGGAGCCGATAGCGGTGCTTGAAGGTCAGCGTGACGGTGCCCTGGTGAGTTTCTCAGGGCCAGGCCGGGCCAATGGCACTGAGTTTCAGATCAAGGCGGTTATTAAAGACGGGCAGTTCAGCGGTAGTTTCACCGGAGATGCATCTGGCAGCTTTGCAATGGAAAAGGTGGTTCGGGTATCACCTACAATGGGGGAAAAGCCGCCTGCCGGTGCGATTGTGCTTTTCAACGGTAAGGATTTTAAGCAATGGAAGCATACGGGGGAAAAACCAGGCAGCGACTCGGTGAAATGGACATTGCTGAATAATGGAGCGATGGAAGTTAAGAAGGGTAACGGTTCGATTGTAACTAAGAAAAAATTCGCCGATATCAAGCTGCATGTGGAATTTCGTACGCCGTTTATGCCTGATGCACGGGGGCAGGGACGCGGCAACAGCGGGGTGTACCTGCAGGAACGATATGAAGTGCAGGTTCTTGACAGCTACGGCCTTGAAGGTAAAGACAACGAATGCGGCGGAATCTATAAGATAGGGGAGCCTTTGGTAAATATGTGCGCGCCGCCGACGCAGTGGCAGACTTACGATATTACTTTTTACGCCCCAAGCACCGACAGGAAAAACGCCAGTATAACAGTTGTTCACAACGGCGTTACGATACATGACGAACTACAGCTTCCGGGCCCGACAGGCGGGGCGCTGGATAGTGATGTTAACAAAACCGGTGGGATATACCTGCAGGACCACGGCAATCCTGTACAATACCGTAATATTTGGTTAGTTGAGTTATAACCGATAGGATTAAGTGTGCGTCGGTTTTAAGTATTTGTTATTAACTTTTTCGACAATTTATGATGAAAGTTCATTTATTAAGGAATACTGAAATGAAAGACCAGAAAAAAATTACTAAACATCAGAGCAGCAAAGTATCTCGTCGTGATTTTATGGGCGGCGCCGCGGCAGCGATGGCGTTTACGATAATACCCAGCCATATATTGGCCCAGCCTCCGAGTGAGAAATTAAATGTTGCTTCTATCGGTTCCGGTGGAATGGGCAGCGGCAATACCAGAGCATGCGCGGCTGCCGGTGCAAACATTGTTGCATTATGTGACGTGGACTGGGATCGGGCGAAAGATACTTTCAAGAGATACCCCAAGGCCAAGAGATACAAAGACTTCCGCAAGATGCTCGATAATGAGAAGAGCATCGAAGCGGTGATTGTCGCCACTCCCGACCACTTTCACACAGTAGCAGGTATGGCTGCTATACGGCGGGGCAAGCACGTTTATATCCAGAAACCTCTGACTCGACTTGTGTCGGAGGCTCGTGCTTTGACCGAGGCTGCCAGAAAATACAAGGTAGTTACGCAGATGGGCAACCAGGGCCACTCCGGAAGCGGTGTTCGTGACATTTGTGAATGGATATGGGCGGGTGTGATAGGCGAAGTTAAGGAGGTCCACGCCTGGACAAATCGTCCCGTCTGGCCACAGGGCATAGGCAGACCCAAAGAGGTGCATGACATTCCCAGCACACTCGACTGGGACCTCTGGATTGGTCCATCTCCAATGCGTCCGTATAATGATTGCTATAAGCCGTTCAGTTGGCGCGGCTGGTGGGATTTCGGCGGCGGTGCCCTTGCGGATATGGCCTGCCATGTGCTGGATCCGGTTTTCAGTGCTCTGAAGCTGAAATACCCGACGAGCGTTGAGGCGAGCTGTACTCCTGTCAATAACGAGACGTTCCCGCTGGCTTCCATAGTCCATTACGAATTCCCGGCCCGTGAGGGCATGCCGCCGGTGAAAGTGCACTGGTATGACGGCGGGCTTAAGCCCGAACGGCCGAAGGAACTGGAGCTGGGGCGCCCACTGAATCAGGAATCGAGCAATGTGCTCTTCATGGGCAGCAAGGGCGTGCTGAGATGTGGTGAGTATGGCGGCGACCCGAAACTGCTGCCGTACGCGCGACATCGTGAGTTCTCCAGGAATAAGCCTCCGCAGACGCTCAAGCGGATTAAGACCAGCCATGAGGGTAACTGGCTCCAGGCCTGCAAGACGGGCGGCCAGGCAACATCTAACTTCGATTATTCCGGGCCGTTTACTGAGATGGTTGTAATGGGCAATTTGGCGATTCGTCCGGAAAACGTCGGTAAGAAGCTGCTATGGGATGGAGATAATATGAAGGTTACCAACGACGAGAAAGCCAATGATTACGTTAACATGCACTACCGCGAAGGCTGGTCTCTGGAGATGTAATCAGACCGGCAGTTGGTTTTATTGCAGCGAATAGGGATTGGTGAGTTGTGGAAAGGTGAGTTGAGAATGAAGAAAGGCAAAGGCGGCCGTAAGCCGGTAATTTCACGGCGTGATTTTATAGGCGGAGCTGCGGCGGTTGCGGCTATTACGATTGTGCCGCGTCATGTGCTTGGCGGTCGAGGCCGCGTTTCGGCCAATGAGAAACTCAATATAGCCGGCATTGGCGTCGGTGGCCGGGGTGCCAGCGATCTTAATGCTTTGGAGAGTGAAAATATTGTCGCCTTATGCGATGTGGACTGGGAAAAAGCATCGGGAACGTTTAAGAAAAATCCGAATGCCAGGAAATATAAAGACTTTCGCAGGATGTTAGACAAAGAGGCAAAGAACATCGATGCAGTTGTAATTGGTGCGCCGGACCACATACATGCGCCTGCCGCAATAATGGCGATGAAGATGGGCAAACATGTTTATTGTGAAAAGCCGATGGCTCACACAATTTACGAGGCACGCCGGATGACGGAAGTTGCCTGCGAGACCGGAGTTGTTACGCAGATGGGCAACCAGGGACACGCTGGTGAGGGTTTGCGGCTTACCTATGAATTTATCCATGACGGTGCAATCGGTACTATTCGGGAAGTGCATGTCTGGACTGACAGGGCCGGTGTGCCTGAGAGGGCATGGTGGCCTCAGGGCATTGGCAGACCGAAAGGTTCTTCGCCGGTGCCTGAAACATTGGACTGGGACATGTGGCTTGGACCTGCCCGCTGGCGGCCTTATGCGAAGTTTAAGAATAGTAAAGGAGATATGGTTTCATATTGCCCGTCTAACTGGCGCGGCTGGTGGGATTTTGGCTGCGGCGCACTTGGTGATATGGCCGTGCATAATGCGGACCCAGCCTTTTTCTGCCTGGACCTTGGCGCACCGATAGCTGCTGAGGCCGAGACAAGCCCAGTCAATGACGAGACCTTTCCAGTGTGGAATATCATTACATATTACTTCCCGGCCAAAGGTAATCGGCCTGCAGTAAAGATGAAGTGGTATGACGGAAGTAAAAAACCGCCAAATCCTCCTGAGCTAAAGGGCAGGGAACTCCAGAGCAATGGGATTATGTTTGTTGGCAGCAAAGGGAAGATTGTCTGCGGAAGTCATGCAGGCTCACCGGCATTGCTTCCGGAGGAGCTTAGCCGCTCGTATAAAAAGCCGGCCAAAATGCTGGAACGTTCTCCG
>DAOUVA010000072.1 GCA_030667885.1 Phycisphaerae bacterium | reverse complement strand
TACAACTGTAGAGAATGTTCGACAAATCAGCCCTTTTTATGCAAAACAAACCCAATTTCAAAAACGACAAAATGAACATAACTTTAGATATGACAAGATATTACGAGATTTTATGCCGCTCACCGGGCCAAAAAACAAACCCAATTCAAAGCCAAAACAAACCCAATTTAACCCAAAACAAAGCCAATTCAAACCCAATTTAAGCCAAAACAAACCCAATTCAAACCCAATTTGGCGAAAGGGCAAAATTGATGCAAAGTGAGTATTTACAACCGATTATGAAGAAAATCGCGGATATGGGCCCAAAAAAACAAACCCAATTCAAAGCCAATAATCAATCATTAATCACTAATCATTTAGAAGGCAAACCCAACTTGTCGCGGCGTGGCCCCGCGAGAAGCCGGATCAAAGCCAATTTCAAAATCCCGGCTTGGAGTTATTCTTTAACTTCGAGTGGAAATATTTACAATGAAAATAGCTCAAAATGCAAAAGACTTGACAGGCTAAATATACTAACGTAATATTCCGATATAATTTGATTATTATATTATGGAGTTTAATATGGCTGAGATTAAGCCAAAAATAGGCGTTGAATATGTGGATAATGCAACAATAGTCACTTTTACAGACGAAAAAATCCTCGAAGAAAAAGATATTAAGGCACTTCAGGATTCGATTATGTCTATCGTTGAGCCGGCTAAACGGATAAAACTGATTTTGGATTTTGGCAACGTCAGATTTTTGTCGTCAGCAGTTTTAGGACTGTTAATAAGGCTCAGCAAAAGGATTTACGAAAAGGACGGACAGCTAAAACTTTGTAATATAAATCCGAATATATTCGAGATTTTCAAAATAACGCGTTTGACCACAACTTTCGATATTCATAAAGATGTTGAAAGTGCAGTCGAGGACTTATCTTAAGTGAATTAGGCGAAAGACTATTGTTTCGCTTATGGTATCAAAAACACCAATCAATTTCACAATGGTTGTAGAAAGCAGGCCATCTGCAGTCGTCGGGGTCTGCGAGCAGGTTCTGTCCAAGCTTGAACCCTACGGTTTTGACAACGATGATACTTTTGCGGTTCATTTGGCCCTGGAGGAGGCTTTTCTTAATGCCGTTAAGCACGGCAATAAAATGGACTCCAGCAAAGAGGTCAAGATAGAATGTTCTGTTGATTTTGAGAAAATCGAGATTTCCCTGACCGACCAGGGTGATGGCTTTGAACCTGCATCAGTAGCAGATCCGCGATACGGCGAGGATCTTTACAAGCCGGGCGGCAGGGGATTGCTGCTTATGAACTCGTATATGGATGTCGTTAAGTTCAACGAAGCCGGCAATAATCTGTATATGGTCAGATATAAGGAAAAACCCAGTCTGAAAAAAGATAAGGACCAGACAGAGGTGTAATCAAGTACATTTTCTTACTGATGAAAGCAATGGAATGATGATTAACAGAGTTTGTATTTTTTTGAGTTGTGTGTTTTTTTTAGGCGGCTGTGGAATCAACAATGAGCCGATGCCCCAAATTGTAAGCACCACCGTTTACGAGCCCAGAGTTATTCCCCCGAGAGTTATCGCACCTAAACAAAACAGTAGAGCTACGTACGGCAATATATCCCGAAGCTGGTATCCGCCTTCACAGTTGGAGAAGGGCTGGAGGGCTATAGTGGTACATCACACAGCAACAGATTTCGGAAATGCCACTATCATCGACAAATGGCACAGGGAACGCAACCATTGGGAAGGGGTTGGCTATGATTTTGTTATAGGTAACGGCACAGACAGCACTGACGGTCAGGTTGAGGTAACGTTTCGCTGGCGAAAGCAGATAACCGGCGCTCATTGTAGAGCAGAGCCCAATAATTGGGCCAATAAAGATGGAATAGGAATTTGCCTTGTTGGCAATTTCAATAGAACTGCGCCTTCATCACGGCAGGTACAGTCGCTTGTGAAATTGATTCGTTTTCTACAAAAACGATATGGAATACCAAACAACCGTATTTATGGTCATAAGACTACTCCCGGAGCGCGAGTAACCGAATGTCCCGGAAGGAATTTGTCGATAACCAGGCTGAGATCGATGCTTAATTAATGCCTTAATCCTGCAGCCATATCCTTCTTCATACAGCAAGCTTACTACGTCCCATAAACTCACTTTTAAACTCCTCAAATAAGCTTTTTTGGCAGAATTACCCCTAAACATTACCTCTAAGAAAGTTGCCGTGTGATTATACCGAAACTTTTATTAGTTATTCTGTTCAAAACAAGTAAGGAGTCAATCAAATGGATATATATCAATCGCTGTCTTCTCCTGGTTTTATGCTGACCGATCAGATTACACGGCAGATTTTCGAAGTATTACCTGAACGGGGGCCTTTATTAGTAATTATGGATACTGACGGCAACAGCCGTCCAAGCGATCCTGAAGAGTTTGCCAAGCTGAACATTAGTGAGTCCTTTTTGAAAGAGATTTGCGTTACGATTGATGACGGTGCCGAGCCGGTCATAACCAGCTCAAATGATTGCAGTATTGTTGCCGGGCAATTGGCGACAGAAGAGAGCAATTATGGATATGTGTTTGTTGTTTTGCCGCAACACAATCCCGAATCAACTTTGTTGAATATCGATTTGATTGAAATGCTGCTTAATCAAATTGGCTTGATAGCCAAGCTCATCGAGAAGAACAATCTTCATTACGAAGTCCAAATGAAACACTATCGCGTATGCGGCCAGAGCGAGGCAGCTTTGAATTGACGATTCCGAAGGTTATAGTCGCCAAGTTCGCTCGGTAGATTTCAACAGTAAAGTTTCAAACTGTCTTTTTTTTCATGTTCATTGCGTTTGCAGTTCAAGCCACTGTAGTGTGAAAAAAAAACGGCGGGTTTTTCAGCCGAAGGACAGTCCTATTGATTTTGCAACGGAACGGACATGTGTAGCGGCCAGCCGGTATTCTTCTGCATTAGGCAAGTGTTCCAACATTAGCGGAAGATGAGGGAGCTTGCTTAATTCTCTTAAAAACACAGCGTAGTCCAGTCCTCCCAAACCCGGGCGAACTTCGTCGAGGTGCGTTGTAAGTTTTGTGCTCAGAAGAATGTCTTTTGCATGGCAGCTTTTGATATTAGGGCCGAGTTTTCTAAAGCATTCGCGGATAAGCCGGCCGTTTCTAAAATATCTCTGAGGGCTGCATATAAGATTGACGGGGTCGAGATGGACAGCGAATCGCTTGCGGTCAATTGCTTTTAGCAGGTATAAATATGAGTCGGGGGAATCGGGATAGGCCCACGGCATAGTTTCCAACGTAAAAAATGTTCTGGTAGGTTTGACATCATCGATAATTGAGCGTGTTGTTTCAACGATGATATCAAATGTTTCTTCTGTCAGGTTTTTCGGAGAAGGGCCAGCCCAATCTTCACTAATTGAACCGCTGATATTTACACAGCAGTTGGCTCCGATTCGGTCGGCCAGGGCCAATTGGCTGCGGCATTTTTCCAGAGCTTCCTTGCGAGTTTTTTCGTCTGGGCTGATTGGATTGCTCCATGCCCCGACTTCGGCAATAATTATATCAGCTTTTTTAGCTGCGCGGGCATAGGCTTTTACGACATCGTCTTTTTCCCTGGCGTCTACAGGACAGTAGGCAGCACTGTAGCCGAGTTTCCTGACAGCTTTTACCCATGCATCAGGGCCGTCAAATTTTCCAAATGTTGGGCCTCCCAGCCGCAATGATGGAAGTTTTGACTGTTCGGCCTGTAATTTAGTCGTTGCCATAAAGGCCAGTGAGGTTGTGCTTATCAGTGAATTTCTTATAAATGTGCGTCGGTTCGTCGGAATATTCTCGCTGAGCATTTTCACTCCTTTCCATAAAATAGTTACGGTCGGTACAAAAAAACTGGTTTACAAAACTTCAATGAAGTCTTTGACGGCTGAAGCTTCACAAAGATTATACTTCAATAAAGGCTTGAAAGGTAATCAAAATCAGGGGAGGGCAAAGTTTGAATTGCTTTTAAGAAGACAATCGCTATAATTCGTATTGTCTGTCGTATCAGGCAATATACTATGCGCATAAAGCACTAAGAATGAATTTAAGCCGGGGAAAAAAGTGAAATTCCAGGTTTTTAAGAACGGTAAGGTTGTTGATAAGTTTTCTTTATGTGGTGCTTATCTTTTCGGCGGCGATGGAATCGGTATCCGCCGGGCCCAGATTAGCTTTAAGAACGGTTTTATCGAGTGTAAAAGGCCCAATTTGGACACGGCAGGACTGGCTTTACTGTGGCCGATAGAAGGTTTTGGCAAGGTGCTTTTACCAACAACATGTCTGCCGGAAAGAGAGCGTCCGTATAATTTGAATGTGGAGATAACACGTGCAAAACTGATGCAGATAGTCAATAAGCGGGAGGACTGGTTGTTTCTTAACAACATAGATGGTTTGGGAGATGTTTGTAAGGAGGGGCAGGATTTATTTATTCGGGCGATTCAGAATATTTCAGATGTGTCACAATCGTCTAAACTGGCGGACGAGGCACTTAAAAAAGCTTTAGTTTTTTCTGAAAATCTGGCGATAAAACAATCTGAATCGCTTTTTGAGACGAGAGGCACAAGCCATGGTTTTGGACGGGGCTGTCTTGGCTGCAGAGTGGACCCTAAAGAGATTAATAAGCCTCAATATATCGAGAAGCTTCTGGAATTGTTCGGGTCTGTTACGATTCCGATAAATTGGGCCCAAATAGAATCTAAAAAAGGCAGTTATGATTTTTCGATAATTGATGCGTGCATTAATATACTTGGCAAAGAGAAGGTGACGCTGAGTGCAGGGCCGTTGCTTTGTTTTTCAAAAGAGTATTTGCCCAAGTGGTTACTTGGCAGTGGTGTGGGTTTTGAGAAAATTCGGGAAACTGCATATCGTTTTGTTTCAGAGGTTGTCGCCCGTTATAGCGGAGCTGTTCGAGCGTGGTATGCCATAAGCGGATTGAATGTGTTTAATCATTTTGGTTTCAGATTTGAGCAGATTTTGGAAATGACGCGTGCGGCTAATATGGCAGTCAAGCAGGGCAGCAGCAGGGCCCTGAAGATAATAGAAATCAGCAATCCGTGGGGCGAATATTATACGACAATGCCCAACAGTATTCCACCAATAGTGTATATGGATATGGTTGTTCAGAGCGGGATTAATTTTGATGCATTTGGGCTTCAGGTACGATTTGGTAAAAATCAGCCAGGTATGCACGTTAGAGATATGATGCAAATATCGGCGATTCTGGATTCTTTTGCACCGATAGCGAAACCTTTGTATATAACCGACGTGGAAGTTCCAAGCAAAAATGGAGCCGGTTTAGAGGATGGTAAAGTAGCCGGTATATGGCATGAAGAGTGGAGCCAGTTGCAGCAGGGGCAATGGATTGAGCAGTTCTATAAAATAGCGCTCAGCAAGCAATTTGTCAACTCGGTGACATATTCACACCTCTCCGATATAAAGGGCAGTGCCATAGCTGACAGTGGTTTGTTGACGGCAGATCTTGCACCTAAAGAATCATATCTAATGTTGAAGAAACTGTACGACGGGATTTTCGGCCGGTAAATAAATCTTAGCTTGTGTTTTGAGGTTCGAAGGAGCGACGCAAAGAGATATGGGAGAAGCCAGGCAAAAGAATATTCAATCATTTGCATTCGTTCTTAGTGTGTGCGCGGCGTTTTGCTTTTGTCTGAGTTTTGTTTCTGAATTTGTCGGAACCGGCCAAAGCTGCGAAATTGAATTAGAGAGCCGGCTCAATCCGAACTATGCACCTATAGAGAGTTTGGTAAGGCTGCCCGGCATTGGTGTCTCACGGGCCGGAGCGATAGTAGCCTATCGTGAGAAATTCGGTGACGAAGACGGTGGAAATCCAGTCTTTCAAAGTTCTAATGATTTGCAAAAAGTCAAGGGTATAGGCCCGAAAACAGTGCAGAACATAGGCGAATGGCTGAAGTTCGAATAGAAATAAAATAGAACATGGAAAGTGTTCGATAGATAGGTAAAGAAGGAAATGAGCGAGTGGGAAGTTGACAAACCATTAGGTCAATGCTACGGCACAGGCAGGAAAATTGAACCCGGGGAAGAATACTTTGGTGCTCTGATAGAGATTGAAGAAGGGCTGCAACGGCGGGATTATTGCGCAGATTACTGGGAGAGTGAAAAGCCGAACGTATTTTGTTACTGGAAAAGCAAGCTTCCGCATCCTGATGAGAAAAAGCAGATATTCGTAGATGACAATATGCTGATGGCTTTTTTTGAACGGCTGGAAAATGAGACTGAGCAGGAGAAAGTAAACTTTCGATTTGTCCTGGCGTTAGTTTTGATGCGTAAAAGACTGCTGAAATATGATGCAACCAGAGACGAAGATGAGAAAGAAATCTGGCGTTTGAGAATAGTTGGTAACAAGTCAGCCGATAACCGGGCCGAGGTAATAAATCCTCATCTCGATGAAGAGCAAGTCAGTCAGTTATCATCACAAATAGGTCAAATATTGCATGCGGATGTATAGAGAATGAATGGACAACATTATAACCTGCGTTTATTTTTTTGTTTAGCTTTAGGCATGCTGTTTTTTACCGGCTGTGTAATTGAGCCGCCAAAGCTTCCTGAAATCATGCCGGGCAAAGAATCTGCAACCGAGGCTTTAACTGTATTGAAAGCACGATCACAAAACGCGGTGTCGCTGTTAGCCAGAGGCCGGTGTGTTTTCGAGTATTATGACCCGGAAAAAAAGAAGAGTAAAAAGGAAAAACTCGAGGTTACAGTTTTAATGCAGCCTCCTGTTGAACTTTACCTGCAGGGTGATGTTACTCTTGTTCCCAAGGCAATAATTCTCGGCTCGAACGAGCGTGAGTTCTGGCTTGCGATGAGGCCAAATGAAATCAGCACTTACTGGTGGGGGACATGGTCCGAGCAGAATTCTGCCGAGGGCCTTGTGATAAATCCCAGAACTTTATTCGAAGCTCTTGGTTTTTTGGAAACAGGGGCGGATGAGAACTGGTCTTTGTCAAATAAAGCCGCTTTTGATGTACTAATACAACGAAACAGGGGTGTGGTAATTAAGAAAATACGCATAAGCAGGCGTGATTATCTTATCAGCGAAATCGAATATTATGATTCGAAGGGGCAGGCTTTGGCTTTAGCAGAGCTGGAGGATTACAAAGAGATATCCGAGGGTTTTTTTGTTCCTGCTTCAATAAAAATTATCGCATATGACCAGGACAATATCGCAGAACCGCTTGGCATTACCCTTAACCTTAAGACTATAAAACCAAAGGAATTCACTGAGAGGCAACAGAAGGTTTTTGAACGTCCGCCGCCACAAGGCTTTGACCACATTTTGAGAAACGAAGGGGAAGTGTGGATTGAACAAAGTCAGTAAACAAGAAGATGGAGATTGTGTATGGCCCTGGTGAGCTTAAGAGAGAGAATTAAGCAGGATTTATTTTTGCTTGATGGGGCTATGGGGACCGAGTTGATTGTTCGCGGGATTGAAGCAGGCAAATGCAATGATTATCTGAATATTGAGCAGCCTGATATTATTTACGATATTCACCGCAGCTATTTCGAGGCAGGCAGTGACGCAGTTATTGCAAACACATTCGGCTCTAATAAATATGCTCTGGGCCGTCATGGATTTGCTGAAGAGGTTATCAAGATAAATAAAGCAGGGGTTCAAATAGCTCGACGCGCGGCAGGGGAGAATAAGTATGTATTGGGTGATATTGGGCCGAGCGGGGATTTCCTTGAACCTTTGGGGGCCCTGAAGGCTCAAGATTTGAAAGATGCTTATGTCCGGCAGGCAAATGCCCTTCTGGACGGCGGTGTTGATGGTTTTATAATCGAAACAATGACTGCTATTGAAGAAGCCGCGGTTGCAATCGAAGCAATGAAATCTATCGGCGGCGATTTGCCTGTGTTTGCGTCGATGTCTTTTGATAAGGCCGGCGATGATTTCAAGACGATGATGGGTGTTGACGTTGAAGCGGCGGTCGCAAAAATAGTCTCATTGGGGGTTGATGCAGTAGGATTTAATTGCGGCACTCTCTCTCTTGAAGGATATATAGAGCTGGCGGAGAAATTTGTTTCAACAGTACGGGCGCTGTCGGCTGATGTGATAATTTATGCTGAGCCTAATGCGGGCCGGCCGGAATTAATTGAGGATAAGGCGGTTTATAAAGTATCGCCTGAGGATTTTGCGGAGGTGGTTGAGGAAATATATGCAGCCGGTGTTAATATTGTAGGCGGTTGCTGTGGGACCAGTCCGGCCCATATACGGGCGACGGCTGAAAAACTGAAAAGATGATTATTGGAAAACGTTTATCAGGCGGTGGTCAAAAATTCTGCGATTTGGTCGATAGTATTTTTAGTGGCGCCCTGGTTTTTTCTTATTACCTCTCGACCTTTATTGGCGATTGACTGAGCGAAATCAGAGTCAGTGAGACATTGCTGTATTGTCTGAAGCAATTCTTGCTGGTCTTTGACCATAATAGCACCAGAGTCGGCTAAAAGAGCATCAACGGTCTGTTTGAAATTAAAGGCATGTGGCCCAAATACAGTGCATTTGCCGAGAGCTGCGGCTTCGACCATATCTGAGCCGCCCATTGGTACGAGAGACCGGCCGACAAAGATTATTGCAGCCAGTGAGTAAAACTTCCGTAAGTCACCCATAGTATCACCCAGGATAATCGCCTGGTTATCTGTTGGCGGTGGTGTGGTGTTGTTTTTAATCCGGCTGTAGCGGATTAAAGGGAGGCCTCTGCGTTCTATTAGCTGTGCAACTTCATCGAATCTTTCAGGTTTTCGGGGTACAATCACTAAACGCAGGTTGGCGAACCGGCCATCCTGTTTTAACTGTTGAAAGACATCGAGTAATATTTTTTCTTCATCATTTCCGGTAGCGCCTGTAACCCATAATCTTTTGCTGCCAATATTGAGTTGTGCTGCAAGGGCATCGGCCCCTTCGACTTTGTCGGTGATTTGGGCGGTGTCGTATTTTAGTGAGCCGGTTACAATTATTTTTTCATCCGGGCAGCCGAGTTCTTTGAATCTTTGGGCATATTGTTCGGTTTGGGCAAGAGTGAGGCTGATTTTTCCAAACATCTTTTTAACGAGCGGTTTGATTTTTTGATATCTTGGAAAACTTTTATCACTCATTCGGCCATTAACAACAATGACGGGAATATTTGATTGTTGTGCGATTTGGACAAAATTAGGCCAAATTTCCAGTTCCATAAGCAGGCAGATTGCGGGGCGAATATTTCTAAATGCTCGTCGCATCATCCATGAAAAATCAAATGGGAAATAAAAAACCTTGTGCTTCTCGCTGAAAAGATTTGTTGCACGGGCAAAGCCTGTATCGGTGGTTGTGCTGATAACGATTTCGAAATCGCCGGATTTATTTTCAAGCTGTTTGATGATTGTTTTGGCTGCGTTTACTTCACCCACGCTCACGGCGTGAAGCCAGATGCATTTTTTCTGGGGACTCCTGCGGGAGATTTTACCAAATCGCTGGTCCCAGCCGGTCCTGTAGCGTTTGTGTCTTATAGCTCGATATATAATCATGGGGCTATAAGCCACTGCGGCTAACAAATACAGCAAATCCAGGATGATTCTCATTCGGTCGTCCTATAAAGCGGTAAACGGATTAGAATTTTTATGAATAATATTCGTAAAGTGTGATGATGTCAAACAGTTGCCTGAATGTGTAAGAAACACCGGAGGTGTTGTTGGCGTTTTTCCTCTCAGAATTGAATGTATTTATCGTGAAGCAGTCTTGAGCCAATTATCGAAAAATATTTCTAGATCAAGGGTATCTATAATACCATCCGGATTATCAGGAGGCGCCAGGTCGGCTGCTGGATTCCAATTGGGAGAGGTTGTCGTGCTGAGCCATGCATTAGCAAATGCTTCAAAGTCCAGAAAATCAACTATACCATCACCGCCTTCAGGTGCAATATCAGCGATGAGATGCTCGGTGATAAGCTCGAATTCCAGTGAAGGAGGGTCCTGGCCGAATAGTCCTCCGCCCCGTAAAACAAGGTTGAAATTGATAAAGAGATTCATGCCGATTATACCTTCAAGCGTTCCACCCTCCGGCGAACCGACATCGAGCAGAACAACCGGGACATTTGTGAAGCGTAGCCATTCGCCGAGTGAAGGTATATCGAGAGAGTCGATATAGAAGCCTGGTTCGATAGTTATCTCACCGGTGACGTCCTGAATCTCGACTTCAAAGTCCGGGTTATTCGGATTGAGCCCGAGCCGGGAGGCGATACCTGAGCTGATAACAGTGATCTGGGCGCCTGTGTCTAACATGAAACGTTGTTTATCTATCGCACTGAGTTCATCGTTGCGAAGATCCACACTGTCGACGAAAAACAGGCTTTGAGCCGAGTTTCCCACGATGATAGAAGGGCTGCCGGGCTGGAAAATAAAATCCATAATCGCCGCCAGATCCGGAATGTACTGTATATTTTGCGCGCCGGAAGGAATGAGATTCAGAGGTATGCGGTTGTCATAATCCGGAATCTCTGGATCGCCGTGTTCATAAAATTTTATGTCTGGTGATGAAAGGTCATTGCCGTCGTATGTAACGGTTATCTGGCTGTCGTTGTTTATTACCGTAACAAAATTTACGCTCATCGGTGAGCCTGCGACAGTTGGCAGATCAGGCTTTTCTTCGGGCGGCAAGTCTCCGATGATAACTGAGACATTGCTCTGGCCTACCATATTTGAACTGTCAAGGGTCATACCATTTGGCTCAATGGCGGCAAGTCCATCTATAAAGATAGCAAGAGGTTTGCTTACCAATCCAAAAATAGAGTTCGTTGCGCCTTGAATCTCTACCATGCTCGATGTGATTAAATCAGCATCGTAGATGCCTGTTCGATTAGCACCGGCGTGGCTTATTATGTGAGCGGAAGCACCGGTGTCAAACAAACCGATAGTATAGTCAGTCTCCGGATTTTCCGTTAGGTAATTGCCGACAACAGACATATGTGTTTGAGCGATCCAATCAAAGTCATCCGAACCCTTATCTGTCACACTGACAACAATTCTGGGCACGAATCCATCTATTGGGGGAGAATCGATGACATTCGCCATCACAGACGGTAGCGACAGGATATTAATGGACGCCTCCTCGGAAGGCAACTCTTTCAGCAATATCCTTTCTCGTATGACATCAGGCAGGTTACCAGCATTTCCATTGTATAGCGATGGTTCCTTATCTTCAGAATACCTTATGGCTTTTACCCGATCGCCACCGGTCGTTCGCCAATCGACCTCTTGCCGCTTCCAGCCGGCCCTTCCGGCCTGAGCAACAGATACCCAGCAGACGACTATTGTGGATAAAATAATAAATAAGGCTTTAATCCGGTTGTATGAGTTTGTTCTTTTCATTTTCTACCTTACCTTTAACGAACCTTTTATTATAACATAATCAGGCATAATTTTCACGTTGAAAAAGCTAAACCGCCGATTCAGTAACCTATAAATTTCTTGAGAACTCTTTCAAAGACTAACTGTTTCTATAAGTAAGTGCCATAAAGCAAGGCTTTTGTGACATGAAAACCGATAAATAGGATAAATAATGCATAAAAAAAGTTATACTCCTAAATTATCGGCAGAATCGATTTATGTCTCCCCGAGTTCAATTGG
>DAOUVA010000415.1 GCA_030667885.1 Phycisphaerae bacterium | reverse complement strand
CCTTGGCGGAATCAACAGTTACGGTGAGCTTGCCTTTTCCCTTAACGACAAATTGTACAATAGCGGAGTCCATACCCCCGATTGTGTCCAGCTCGACGCGCTGGGGCCGGCGTTTAACCGGTCGAACCCGCTTAAAGAATTTGTTTGTGACGCGCCCGCCGGATAAGACCTGAAGGTTACCGCCTTTGATGGAAACAATGTCGGGCGGGCTAATGTGATGGGCCACATCCTGAGCGGTGCGCGTCGGGATAAGACGCTGGTTCTCCACGGTTACCCAAATCTTAAATAAGTTCTCGTCAAGTTTCTCTACCGCCACTTCACGGATTTTGAGCAGCGGCATCATATCGGCATGATGTAGTGTAAAAGCCATGTTGCGATGGCATTCTTCTTCAAGCAAAAATGAAGGCGGTAAACGTCCCCACTCTTTCTTTCGTCCTCCGATTTCAATTTTTCCATAGGTGGGATGGTCATATTCCCGCCATGGAATCAGGCCGTCACCCATAAGCACATACTCAACAAATTCAGCCTGTTGTTCATCCGAAGGCTCATCCGGTGTTTTGTACAAGTTTCTGGATGTCCATAATTCGTTCGAAAACGTCAGAATGCCCCGCCCCCCATAAAACCAATCAAGCTCACCGCCCCAGACCGTGTAGAGATCCTTCCAAACAATCATTGAACGATAATATGGGAGGATTTTCTCACCTCGCTCGCCGATGAGTCTTAGCACTCTCTCGTCCAGGTCGCTTATCTCGCCACCTTCCCGGCCCGGGCCTCTCAGAATCATTCCACCGGAATTATGATACGAATGCGCGGCGGCAATATTTGGACGGGAAAGAACGAACTGGGCCACGGCCCGTGTTTCCGGTTGCGAGAACGGATATTCCTTTGCGCCATATTGAACATAATTCGGCTGCCAATCGAAAGCCCAGTTGCGATTCATGTCATAGCCGCCACGCCGATCTTCGTTTATGCGGCCATCGCCATCATTGTCAATACCTTCTCCACCAAGCAGGCTGTACTGGCCCCGCTCATCCGGCCCAACTCTTACCATAAGGTAGTCTGGGTAATCCGGGTGCGGTTTATACCGGCCGAAAGGATCCTTGATACGCATCTGCGTGATAACACTGTCACCGTCGAGGTCATCATAGTCATCTTCATCCATAAGGCCGTCCCGATCGTCGTCCGTAGGCTCAAGGCCTGTACGAGATGAGCGTGAAGAATAAGCGGCGTGAAACCAGAAATCGCGTGCATCAGGATTGATCGTTGGAACGAGATAAAGAACGCAGCGATCAAGCAAGGTCGTCACTTTTTCAAGCCGCCCGTACTGATGGCAAAGATACCAGGCCGTATAAGCTACTACTTCACCGCCCTGAACTTCATTGCCATGAATATTTCCGTCAATATACATTCCCGGCTTACGGTCCGGGTCGCCTACATTGCGAGATGTAACTTCTATGCACCAGATATCTCGGCCCTGAACGGATTTTCCAATAGAATAAAGCCGGGTGAAATCGGGAAAGGCTTTGTGCAGCCGCGCGAGAATGCCTCCCATACCCGCATGGTCATAAAATCGGTTCCATGCCACTTCCACTTTCCGTTCATCCGACACCCCCAATGCCGGGAATGAATGCGCAGCCGGGTCGCTTGCCTTCGGTTTGCGATTTGCTTTTTTGGCATCGGCAGTGACAGTCAGCGTCAAAACTATATATAAAGAAACAAAAAAGACTATATAAGTTCTAATCTTCGATCTTTTTTTCATCATAAAGACCTTCCACATTATGAAAGTCATCCATTGTTATTCTATCTGCTTTTTTCCAGACTAATAGTTCCCTCAACTTGCCCGGCCAGCATCGAAATAATTTCAAAACCGATTTTTTTGCGATCGGGAGCATAGATTATATAACGTGCCTCGACCATCCCCCCACTTCCCTGGATTACTGCCAGAGTGGTTATCCTATCTCCGGAAAGGAAATATTCATCGTCAAGCTCAATGACCAGCCGTGTCGGATATACTTCTCGTGTTGTTTGACCCTGTGCAAGTGAAGTAGGTAAAAAACCAGTGTTTTCCACCTGTATCTCGATATCATACGTCCCCTGGCCCAGGTGTTTAGTTTCGATTCTTCGAACGCCGATACGAGGCAGACGCTGCATAACCGTCGTCAGGAAATCAGTGTGCTTACCGACAATTTCTTCGACCATGTTTGCGGGGGGATTAGTGAGCGAGAAAGGAGTATACCCACCGACCTCTACCTTCCGGCCGGGAAAATCAGGATGCTCTATCCACTGCCATTGGACAAATGCCCGGGGCGCATGTTCATCAAACCATTTCAACTCACTGCGTTCGGTTTCATTGCGTTTATCTTTATCTTTCTTAGAATCCGCATCTTCATTCGTTCGGTTATTTCCTTTTGCCTTTCCATCTTTTTCGGCAGAGTTTGAAAGCTCCAGAGCAACGGCAGGATTCCACGGTCGGGATGCAAGTGATAATCGGCCCCGATGGAAATACATCCAGTCACTGAACGTGCCGGGGCAAGAGGCAGACTTAAGCTCTTTGTTCAATCCAATCGCCTCTCTATATAGCTCGCCCATTATTTTGTAATAGCCCAGGTCTTTCTCATCAATCGCCGCCATTGGTTTTCGGCGGCCGGGGGCAGGTGCGCTCTCTGGTGTTTTCAGAAGATTATCAGCGGCGCCGTAGGTAATAATAATCCCGATATTGGGATGCTCAATAACAAATTCGGCGAGCGCAAGCGTTTGGGCCTCACTGACCTGGTGTACGCCGGCATCAGAGGCGAAGAATTCGTAGTTATATGGAAAATTGCGATTGAAGTTAACGCCACCGGGCCCATCTTCGTTCCATGCCTCATCGTGGTCGTTATCGATACCTTCACTCAGGTAACGCCATGCGCCAACCTCACCTTTTAAACGGTCGGCTTCCATAAGCAATCTTTTGTCCGCCGGATCGAGAATATAGCCACCTTCCTTATCCTCGACACGCATCCATGTTATAAGGCCATCTTCGTTAAGGTCTTCAGGAGCATCTTCATCCATAAGTCCATCATGGTCGTCGTCGACAGGTTTGTTGTTTGCACTGGTTTCGAGTTTCGGCTCGATGAAGAAATGTTCGGCCGCGTCCGGATTAAGTCGCGGGATAACATAAATTGTTGTTGTCTCCAGAAGTTCGGCGATTTTGGCATCCGTCCGAAATTGTTTTATCAACTGTTCGAGCCATGATACTGCTATTGAAGAACCGGCCAGGTCGTTACCTTCTATGCCAGCCACGACTAAAATGGCGGGACGTTTTTTTCGATTTTCTTCAACGCCCTTACCGACCTCTGCAACCCAGACCTTCCGCTTGTCTATTGACTGAGCTATGCTGTCAACCCGCACAAGATTAGGGTCTTGTTTCGCAAGGGATACCAGATATTTCCTCAGAGATTTGTAATCGTAATACATCGCGGGCCGGGCAGTTCCTGTCTGTATTGTCAACAGACTTATTGTCACTAACAAAAACCAATAGGGCTTCATTTTTAGTTGAATAATTGTTAAGGACATTTCACCGTTCCTCTACGAAGCTTTGTTGAATTCCTCCAAAACAAATATGAGAAATTCATATTCTGTCGTATCTGGGATACGACTTGGGATAGTTTCTATTATATAAGGTAATTATATAGCATCTCGCCTCATTAGTCAAGCTTATGGTCTGAATTGCAGAGAATAAAGATTCGCGTCCTTCATCACAAAATGAAGTCGGATTGGCTGATTTGATAGCTCAGTCACATCAGTTCCTGAACGCCAGGAAGCGGGATGCTCGATATAATTACCAATGAGTTCTTCCGCATCGCCAAGTGAATAGCCGGGAATAGGTTTGCCCTGGGAATCCTGGATTTCAACTTTTATATATCCCGGAGCTGAGGTCGCAAAGTTGAGCAATAACTTTTTGCCTTTGAAGATAAGCGTTTTCGTAGTCATGCTGCCGCTTTTATAAGGAGCATATATTGAAGTAAAACCATCAAGCCGCAGCGAATAACGGCGCAAATGTGCTGTTGGCTGCGCGTAGTCGTGCTGGATGTAAATCGACATTTCATCAGTTCCGGTTTGAACGACATTTAGAGCGGGATAGTTCGAGCGAGAACCCCAGTTTTGCAGGCCGATGCCCGGTCGTATAAACGCCTCCATAAAGGTCCTGCTATAAACATTACTACCGCGTGAAGTCATTAAAACAGCATCGGAGCAGTCTTTGAAATAATTGGGATTCACTTTTAATTGCCGGGCCTGTTTTTCATTAAGAACCTGTCGTCCTGGAAGAAAACGGGCGGCAATGGCCACATAAATATGTGGTGCGCGAAAGTAAGGATGTGTCTGGTTTGTATATAGGTGTTCGAGATGTGTATCACCATATGTCATTTCGGCCGGTTCACTCCAATTCAAAAAATCCTTTGACGCAGTTCGGCTGATAGTGCGGAAGCCGCCATAGTCTGTTTCTGTCCATGTGCGGAAATAACAAAGATAGCATTGCTCGCTG
>DAOUVA010000141.1 GCA_030667885.1 Phycisphaerae bacterium | reverse complement strand
GGGACACGGTAGTTGTTAATGACGCATCGGCCCCTCGGATATGGGCCCGGTTCTATGAAATTGGGACCAATAAGCCTATTTTTTGCAGCAGGGACGGCATACCGAAAGCGACGCTTGCCGAGATTTCACATGAGCGTCGAACCGGATACAGTTGGCTCGGATATTACGCGACAAGCCTCCTGGCTAAGGACTATCCGGCCTGGCAAAAAAAATGGATTCCGGAAATTAATGTAACTCGGTAAATTAAGAGCAATAAAAAATCCAATAGGGCAGAGCAGCGACAATGAACAAAGAAATAATAAAAAAACGCATCAGGGCGATTCGCTGCGAGCTGAATAACAGGAACATAGATTGCCTTATAGTGACAAAGCCGGCCAATGTGACTTACACGACTGGCTTTTTGGGTGACGATAGCTGGGCGGTAATTACCCGGGGCAAAGTCTATTTACTAACCGACAGCAGATACACCGAACAAGCCCGGGCCGAGTGTCCGGACTGTATCATAGTTGAGCGTACCGGCCTGATGCCTGAAGCGGTAGGCAAACTGGTAAAAAAGTTAAAATCGGTGAAAACAGTAACGGTGGAAAAGTCCATCTCCCTGGCGGGTTTCGGGGCATTGAAAAAACATGTGAAAGCTCGTTTTAAGTCGGTTGCGGATGTTATTGAAACTATCCGAAGCAGTAAAGATAGCACGGAAATAAAGACCATAGAAGCTGCTGCTTCAATATCAACTCAAGGGCTCAAAAAGACCCTCCGCTATATAAAGCCGGGTGTAACTGAAAGCGAACTGGCGGGGATGCTTGATTTTCAAATTCGCAAACTCGGTGCGACGAACAGTTTCGAGACCATAGTTGCCTTTGGCCCAAATGCCTCCCGGCCTCATCATCAGCCGGGCGGAAAGAAGCTCAAACAAAAAGATACCGTCCTGATTGACTTCGGCGCTAAATACAAAGGGTACTGCAGCGATATTACCAGATGTTTTGTAATTGGCAGACCGACTGCTTTTTATAAAAAGGTTTATGATGTTGTCGAGCAGGCCCAGGGTGCAGCGATAAAAAAGATAAAGGCCGGGGTCAAAATGAAAGATGTGGATACTGCTGCACGAGAAGTAATTAAAGATAACGATTTGCCGGTCTATGGTCATGGTACAGGACATGGCCTCGGTCTGGTAATTCACGAATCTCCTTTCATAAAAGTCCAGAGCAAAGGCTCACTCGAAGCCGGCCAGGTTATTACTATTGAACCGGGTATATATATCCCCGGAAAACTCGGCGTGCGAATAGAAGATGATGTTCTTGTAACCGAGAGCGGCTCAAGAATATTAACCCGCAAGTGTCCGCATTCACCGTTGTTGCTTAGCAGCAAAAGTTAAATATTTGTTTACCCAAGAAAACAATAAGCTATAATAAAGGCACTTCGTAACGAATATCAAAACAGGAGGTAATTATGAAAACTAAATGGGTATTTCTATTAGTCTTATTAGCGTTTTTCTGCAGTATTCCGGTGGTGAAAGGCCAGGTACGCTTTAGGAAAATTGTAGTGGACACAACTTTCCGTGCCGAGGGAGTTGCGGTTGGGGATGTTAACCATGACGGCAAAACGGACATCCTTGCGGGTGATGTATGGTACGAAGCGCCAGAATGGAAAATGCACGAAGTTCGTCCGGTTGGCAAGTATGATGGTACAAAAGGCTATAGCCAGACTTTTGCCAACTTTGCTCAGGATGTAAACGGCGACGGCTGGGTCGATTCGATTATCATAGGGATGCCCAGTGAGCCGTGCTGGTGGTATGAGAATCCGAAGAACAAAGCCGGCCACTGGAAGAAGCGAATGGTTGTCGACAGCGCCTGCAACGAAACGCCGTTGTTCCTTGACCTGCTTGGTAACGGCCAGCCGGTTTTGGTGTTCGCTGTTCGCCCAAAGGGCCAAATGGCCTGGTTCGGTGTGCCGAATGACCTTGAAGGCTTGTGGGATATGCACATTATCGCCGATGGTCCGGATGCACCGGGTACGATGAAATACAGCCATGGCCTTGGTGTAGGTGATGTCAATAGTGACGGCCGAAACGATGTTCTAATCAAAGAAGGATGGTGGGAAGCGCCCCGTGACCGAACCAAAGCCAACTGGAAATTTCACCCTGCTAATCTCGGCCCGGATTGTGCGGATATACTTGTCTATGATGTTGATGATGACGGCGATGGCGATGTAATTACAAGCTCGGCCCATAATTACGGTATCTGGTGGTTTGAGCAGCGCGGCGGGGCGGATGGTCCGCAGTTCGAGCAGCACCTTATCTCCAAAGAGTTTTCACAGCCGCACGCGATACGCCTTATTGACATGAATGGTGATGGGATTAAAGACCTGGTTACCGGCAAGCGTCACTTAGCGCATATGGGTAGAGATCCCGGAGGAAAAGACCCGGCTATGATGTATTGGTTCGAGTTAAGCCGTCCACAAAAGGGCAAGGTCGAGTTTAACATGCACGTAATCGATGACAGCTCCGGGGTTGGGACCCAATTCGAGGTTATCGACATCAATGGTGATAATAGGCCCGATATCGTTACATCAAATAAAAGCGGCGTTCACGTCTTTCTGCAAAGGCGTCGAAGATAACAGGCAGCATAAATAACCGGATGCAGTTATTAATTTGACTGCTGAGGGTTATAAGCTATAATAAATGCAGTTCACTAGGGGTGGCTTTGTTGAAAAGCAGGCCTGAGAAAAAACCCTTTGAACCTGAACAGGATTATCACGAATATGATGAGATGCCTGCGTAGGAAAGTGATTGGCTGATGTTGATATTTAATGATATAAAGTGAATCGCTTCGAGAGTGGGAGCGATTTTTTGTTTTTAACGGGGAATCTAAAATAATGGCTACGCAATTACAAATAGCGATGACAGGGGCGATTAGCGACGAAGTCAAATTCATAGCCGAGGCAGAAAATGTTGGTGTTGAGCTTATTCGCGATGAGCTTGCCGCTGGCCATTTGGTAATACCGGCAAACAAGCTGCATCTCAAATCTAATCTTAAGGCCTGCGGTATCGGCCGATTACTTTCTACAAAGGTAAATGCAAATATCGGCACGAGCAGTATTCGCAGCTCGGTTGAAGGTGAAATCGAAAAGATGAAAGCGGCTCTGGACGCCGGTGCCGATGCGATTATGGATTTGAGTACCGGCGGCGACCTTGACCAAATACGCGAGAAACTTCTGGCAGAGTGCCCGGTACCATTCGGAACAGTGCCAATTTATGAAATGATAAAGGACAGAAATGTCGAGGACATAAACGGCAAAATAATTCTGGAGGCAATTGAAAAACAGGCTAGGCAGGGTGTAGATTTTTTCACAATTCATGCCGGCGTATTAAAAGAGCATCTGCCTTTAATTGAGAATCGTATTGCGGGTATTGTCAGCCGGGGCGGAGCGCTGTTGGCCAAATGGATGCTTTATCACAACCAACAAAATCCCTTTTATGAAATGTTCGATGATTTGTGCGATATATTGGCCGAATACGATGTTTGTTTTTCTCTGGGCGATGGTTTGCGACCGGGAGCAATCGCCGACGCTACCGACGATGCCCAAATAGCGGAATTAAAAACCCTCGGTGAACTTACCTCCAGGGCACTGGAAAAGGGTTGTCAGGTTATGGTCGAAGGCCCGGGGCACGTACCATTTGACCAGATACAATACAATATGGAAATCCAGCATGAGATTTGTCACGGTGCCCCGTTTTATGTCCTTGGCCCGCTGGTAACCGACATCGCGCCTGGCTACGACCATATTACATCGGCAATTGGCGGGACGGCCGCTGCCTTTTACGGCGCATCGTTTTTGTGTTATGTTACCCCCAGAGAACATCTGGGTCTGCCCGATGCTGATGATGTTCGAGCAGGTGTAATTGCGGCAAAAATCGCCGCTCACGCCGGCGATGTTGCCCGCGGCCTCAAAGGTGTCGCCGAGAGGGATAAAAGGTTGAGCATCGCGCGTACAAGTCTGGATTGGAAAACTCACCTGGCCGAATCACTCGATCCGCAAACGGCCGAAAGAATGCACAACCAGGCATGTAAGGAAACTGGTGAAGAAGAAATACACTCCGCCGATTACTGCTCAATGTGCGGCAAGGCCTGGTGCAGTGTCAGGATAAATAAAGAAATCCGAGATGGCATAAAGAAAATGAGTCAGACAGCAAAACTGTGAAATCAGCCTTTAACTGAATTCGACTATCCAGTGTAACATGAAAACATTTTCCCAGGATAACATGTTATTGTTGCGCAAACAAAAAAAAGAAGCGAATAATGAGTAAAGGTAAAATCTTAATAGTTGAAGATGATCGCGATATTGCAGAGATGGTCGAGTATAACCTGAGAGAGGAAGGATATGACACTATATCCGCTTTCAACGGCGAAGATGGTGTGAAGCTGGCTAAAAAGGAAAGTCCGGATTTGATAATTCTCGATATAATGCTGCCGATTATCGACGGCTTTGAGGTTTGCAGGATTCTCAAGAAAGAACAGATAACAGCGGACATCCCGATAATAATCCTCAGCGCGAAATCCCAGGAAACAGACAAAGTAGTGGGACTCGAATTAGGCGCCGATGATTATATTACCAAACCTTTTAGCCCCAGAGAGTTAGTCGCAAGAATCCGGGCGATTTTGAGAAGGGGGCGGGCACTGAGTTTCAGCAGTTGTATAGAAAGAGGCGATATCGTTATAGACAGCACTAAACACAAGGTGATGGTAGGGCAGAAGGCTATTTCACTTACCTTTACCGAGTTCAGACTTTTGGAATTTCTTGCCCGAAGACCCGGCGCAGTGTTTTCAAGAAATCAAATTATGGACGGTGTTATGGGTGACGATGCTTTGGTTTGTGACAGGACGGTTGATGCGCACGTAAAATCATTAAGGCGAAAATTAGGCACCGCCAAGGATTATATCGAGACCATCCGGGGTGCCGGCTACAGGTTCAGGGAAGTGTAGATGATGAACAAAATCATCTGGAAATTCTTTAGTGCGTTCGTATTTTTAACTCTTATAGTGGTCTTCGTTTTGTATTTTTTCGTAAGTTTAAAGCTGCAAGATAATTTTGAACTAAAGATATCTGAGGAACTGCAGAGCAACGCCGTATTAGTCGGTGACATATTAACAGACGATCTACTTGAGGGTAACAATGAAGACATTCAGAGGAAAATTGAAAATCTGGCCGAAAAACTGGATTTAAGAATTACAGTCATCGATATGCAAGGTAAGGTTTTGGGGGATTCTGAAAAAGCCCCATCTTTAATGGAGAACCATAAAGACAGGCTCGAAATTACCGAGGCTGTTGAAAAAGGTTTTGGTCAAAGTACGCGTTTCAGCGACACATTGAATTATGATATGAAGTATGTTGCTGTGCGGGTGGACAATTCTGGAAAGACATTGGGAGTAGTACGTTTTGCTTTGCCGCTTTCTGAGGTCCAACTTCGGATACAGCTTATTTACAGAGTGTTATTGCTTGGTGCGGTTGTAGCCGTTGTTATTGCTTTCACTGTCGCATATTTTTTGTCGCGGAGTATAACTTTCCCCATCAGCCGGATGCAGGAGGTGGCACGTCGAATTGCCAAAGGGGATTTCAGCGAAAAGGTAAACATTAAAAGCAAAGATGAGCTTGGTAAGTTAGCTAAATCATTAAATATAATGGCTGATGAATTGCAGCAGAAGATGGAGAATCTTAAGCAGATGGACAGAGTAAGGACGGACTTTGTTGCCAATGTCTCGCACGAGCTTAAGACGCCGCTTACATTAATTAAAGGGTATATAGAGACACTTCAAGGCAGGGCGATAAATGATAAGGAAAAAGCCAGCAAATTCATTTCGATTATAAAGGAGCATGCCAGCAGGCTTGAGAATATCATAGAAGATTTATTGAGCCTCAGTGAACTCGAATTGTCGAAGGACTGTTTAAATAAAACAGAATTCGACATGAAGAAACTCATTGATGAAGTCACACTTGGTTTCGGATATGCGTTTGATGCGAAGCGGCAGACTTTAAGTGTCAATCATCAGGGTGATGATTTTAGGATTAAAGCTGACAGAGATAAGATTGAGCAGGTTATTGTGAATTTGATAGATAATGCCGTCAAATACACCAACGAAACCGGCCAAATTAATATTTCTATTCTTGGAAAACAGAATGAGATTACCTTGGTTATTCAGGACAGCGGAGTCGGCATACCGAGAGAAGATATAGACAGGGTTTTTGAGCGATTTTACCGTGTTGATAAGGCCCGCTCACGCGAGCTTGGGGGGACTGGATTGGGGCTGGGAATAGCAAAACATATTGTTCTGGCTCATAATGGCCAGATTAGTATTGAAAGCGAAATCAACAAGGGAACAAAGGTCCTTGTAAGACTTCCAAAGGGTTAGAATTCTTAACTTTTTTTATTTTCATCAAATTTTCACATTTCCTTCATATTCCCTTCACATTGAATGCGTATATTTCACTGAGAATTAGAAAAGGGATATACTATGAAGAATATATTTAAGACGTTCTTGAAAATATTATCTGTGGGCGTATTGCTGTACCTGTTCCTGGTGAGTATCGGTCTGATGGGGGCCGCATTCAAAGGATTCGGTAAGGGCTTTGCCGAAAATTTAATCAGGACGACTTCAAATCCTTTTATCGGCTTGTTTATTGGAATACTTGCGACGAGTATAGTCCAAAGTTCATCAACCACGACATCGGTTCTTGTGGGCATAGTAGGTGCAGGCGGTATTACTGTAGCAAACGCCATCCCGATTATTATGGGTGCTAACATAGGAACTACGGTAACAAACACACTTGTATCTTTAGGACACGTCAACCGAAAGGATGAATTCAGACGGGCAATTAGCGCTGCGACCGTACATGATTTTTTCAACTTAATATGTGTGGCTATTATGTTTCCACTGGAGCTGGCAACAGGTTTTCTTGAGAAATCTGCTACTTTGATGAGCACCTGGTTTACAGGTGTCGGAGGATTCAAGGTTGTCAGTCCGGTTAAGCTGGCTACAAAGCCTGCGATACACTTCATTGAGAAAGTGCTGGCTCTATTGAGCGGCTCGGCACTGGTAAGCTATATATGTATGCTGATTTTGTCGATGCTTTTTTTGTTTTTTGCTCTCTACTTTATTGTCAAGGTCATGAAGTCGCTGGTAATAAACAGGGCGGAGATAGTTTTGGATAACGTAATAAGTAAAAGCAGCTTTTTAGGGCTTTTAGCGGGATTATTTTTTACTATTATTGTACAGAGCAGTTCAATCACTACTTCCCTGCTAATACCTCTTGTTGCGGCGGGTATTCTTACGGTCGAGGCGGCATTTCCAATTACTATCGGAGCTAATATTGGAACCACAACTACGGCTATTCTGGCATCCTTTGCCACAGGAAATATTTCAGCTATTACTATCGCATTTGCTCATTTTCTTTTTAATCTGACGGGTACTTTATTTATTTACCCGATAAAGTTATTTAGAAATATACCCATAAATCTTGCAAAGGCTTTCGGAGAATTGGCCGCCGAAAAGAGAAGGTACGCATTTTTTTACGTATTAGGCGTGTTTTTTGTTATCCCGGCGCTGCTAATCCTTATCTCTAAACTTATTTAAATTAGGAGAAACAAAATGTTCAGAAATCTATTAAGTTTCTGGAAAGGCAAAGACTTTTTGGCTCAGGTTTTTGATGAATTCAAGAGTATGCTGGACGATACCGAATTTATGTACAAATCCGTTTGTGCCCGACTTTTGGACAATGTTGAAGAGCCGGGTTTGAAGCAGAAAATTTACGATATAGACCAGAAGGTGAACCACCTGCAAAAAGATATTCGTAAAAGGATTGTGGAGCACCTTTCATTGCAGCCGACAGTTGATGTTACCGCCTGCCTGGTGTTAATGAGCGTGGTAAAAGATGCTGAGAGATTGGGTGATTATTGTAAAAATCTTTATGAGGTGACGGAACTTTTGGCAAAACCTATTAATCGTGAATTATTTACTCGTTATTTTGACGGTATCGATAAGGACATCCTGACTTTGTTTGAGCAGACTAAAGGAGCTTTCATCGAGGCTGATGAAGACAAGGCCAGACTGACCTGGGAATATAAAACACGATTGACGAAAGACTGTAACAGAATCGTTGCAGAATTAGCAAAATGCGATCTTTCAGTTAATGAGGCTGTTTGCCTGGTGCTGGTTGCTCGATATTTTAAGCGGCTCGTGGCTCATTTGGTCAATATATCCACATCCGTGATTTTGCCGCTGAGTGACCTTGACTATTTTGATGAAAAGAGATGGATAGAGTAATATTTTCAAAATGAGGATTAGGATTTAGCCTGCATTCGTAAAACCTGTTTTACTGCGCGTCTAAAAGTGGGCTATCTGAGATTACGTCTTCATTGAATCCAATTCAATAAGAGCTATCGGGAAAAAGATGAATATTGGGAGCCACGCATAAAATCCAATTTGATAAAAGTTGCTGACATTAGCCTCCGGAGCCAGCATTTTACAGATAAAGGTTACGATAAAACACCCGCCTACCATAGCAAAACTAATCGTAACCGCCGACTTCATCGTCTTCGGGTCACGACAAACCAAAATCGGCAGGCATACCATAAGCATAACCAGGTTGATAATCGGTTCGGTTACACGAAAGTGCTTCTGGCTGTACAGCTCGCGCGAATCCTTGATTTTTCCCTGTTCGGCCTGTTTTGCAAGGGCGGACAACTGCTTCCAGCTCAGCAATGTTTTGTGTTCGGATTTGAGCATGATAGGAATCTCACTGGGAGTAATTTCACTGGCATAAAAAGCTATCGGCTGGACACCTTTTGTGGAGCCTATTTCGAAAAATCGCCCCTCAGTTAAATCCCACCCTTTGGCGTTACCATTATAAACCCCTTTTTCGGCATCTATCCGGCCGGTTACCTCCCAAATGTACGAATCAGCGCCCTTACGTCTTGTGATGATGGTGGGTCTGTATAGTGTTGACGTTCCTACATCAAATTTTTGAGAGCAGATTTGTGAGCCATTTCCATCACTGATAAACCATACGTCATAGGATTCCTGGCCGGGAATATCATCATGACTGCGTACGAGTTTATCTGCCAGTGACGGTATTACCAATTCCTGGTCAATTACCAGCACGCCGGTCAGCAGCAATGCGAGAAGG
>DAOUVA010000349.1 GCA_030667885.1 Phycisphaerae bacterium | reverse complement strand
TGAAATTTTCGAAGATATGGTTATTTACCTGCCTCCCTATTTGTTAATGCTCCAGACCATTAACTGTGATTTTATTTCTGCACCTTGTAGAGCTTTGAAAAAAGCAAAAACCGTACAAATTAGCCTTTATTTTACCATATATACGTCCATTAAGTCAATAGATGTTCACTCAAATCGGAAATTTCTCCTATATGTAGGCCAAAATATATTGAACATTTGCGGTGGATTTGCTAATATAATAAGGTAGAAGCTTTAATATGGTGTATATGGACCAATAATTTTTCGATTATAGCCTAAAATACGGGTCGTTTTGGCCTGTATTGCTATAGCTGTATGATGATACAAGCATGAACCATCATCTACGATAGAGAGAGGAGCTAACTACAGACGATTCTATAGTCATTCCAAAGGTTATCAAACACAAGTCTTTCTGCTAACTGGTGAGGTACAGATTTTATGTCTAAAAATAATGACAAACTCAGGCTTACTGCAAATTTAGGTAAAATCATCAACAAACATCTATTTTTACTTATTATTATCGGCTGTTGGATTTTTCCGGCATTATTTCGCCCGTCCATCGCGTATGGGCACGACTGGCCTATGTGGCGATACGATGCGGGCCGCCGCGCTTCATCACCTGAGGAACTGCCCGCTACGATGCATCTGCAATGGATTCGTGAGCTGGCCACTCCTAAGCCAGCCTGGCCAAAAAGTGAATACAGGATGCAATTTGACGCCTCTTATGAGCCAGTGGTTGCCGGTAAAGCCATCTTTGTAGGATCAATGGTTTCAGACTCCGTAACCGCCTATGACACTGAAACAGGAATAGAGAAGTGGCGTTTCTATACCGAAGGCCCTGTGCGATTTGCACCGATAGTCTATAAAGACAAGCTCTACTTCGCCTCTGATGACGGATATCTCTACTGCCTGAATGCCAAAAGCGGCTCCCTTATTCGCAAGTTCCTCGGAGGTCCTGCCGAGAAAAAAGTCATCGGTAATGATAGGCTGATTGGTATGTGGCCTATGCGGGGCGGGCCGGTTCTGTATGAGGATAAGATATACTTCGCGGCCAGTATTTGGCCTTTCATGGGTACTTTTATCCACGCTATAGATGCTAATACCGGAGATATCGTCTGGACCAACAGCGGCTCCGGCGAGACTTACATCATGCAGCCGCACAGCAGCCCCGCTTTTGCGGGCGTGGCACCACAGGGGTATTTGGTCGCCACTAAAGAAAAGCTGTTGATCTCCGGCGGTCGTTCCGTACCGGCTGCATACGACCGGAATTCTGGTCAGTTTTTATACTACCATATGAACAAATATGGCAAAACCGGTGCATGCGAGGTCATCGCCTCGGGCGACCATTTCTTCAATCGTGGAACCGCATACAGGCTTTCAGATGGCATCGCAGCTCCCGGTGCACCGGCATCTGTAATAGACAACGATGTTATCATCGGCAAACAATCCAATTCAATCACAGCTTACAAATTTGAACCGGAAACCGGAAAAGTCAAGAGATTGTGGCAGGCAAAGGCCCCATCTGAACTTAATAAAATATACTTGAAAGCCGCCTCACGTTTATATGGCAGCGGCGACGAAGGCACTATTTTTGCCCTCGATATACCTCTGGAAAACGATAAACCTAAAGTCTCATGGCAGGCAAAAGTAGATGGCGAAGTGTGGAACATGCTGGCCGCGGACGGTAAGCTTTTTGTGATTACTATGCAGGGCAGTATCTATTGTTTCGCGGATGAAAAAACCCAGCCAAAGCACTATGCACGAAACATCAAACCACTTCCGGACGGCTCCAACCATTGGAAAGACAAGGCCGGGCAAATATTGGAAACGACAGACCAAAGAGATGGATATTGCCTGTTACTTGGAATTGGCTCCGGTGAGCTTCTTTCTCAATTGGTAAGCCAATCAGAATTACATATAATCGCCATCGATTCGGACCCGGAAAAGATCGAAGCTATACGCCAAAGACTTGACGAAGCCGGGCTATACGGAACACGGGTTTCCGTTCATTTCGGTGACATCACAACCATGCAACTGCCGCCATATATGGCTAATCTGATTGTATCGGAAGACCTCGAAGCAGCAGGTTTACACAAAGGTAGTACCTTTATGGAGCGTGTTTTTAATTCACTGCGTCCATACGGAGGTACCACCTGCTTTTCTATACCTCAAAGCGAACATGTTGATTTCTTTACACAGGCCATAAATTCCAAACTCCCCGGCTGCTCGATTACAAGCTCGGATGGATTTATTTCATTAACCAGAAATGGCCCGCTGCCTGATTCGGCCGACTGGACCCACCAGTACGGTGATTCCGCCAACACTGTGATGTCCAAAGATAAACAAGTCAAAGCCCCACTGGGTCTTCTGTGGTTCGGCGGTCCTCCTAATGACAAGGTATTACCCCGGCACGGACACGGCCCTTCTCCACAGGTGGTTGGCGGACGGCTTTTCATCGAAGGGGCGGATATGCTCCGGGCGGTTGATGTCTATACCGGCCGGTTACTATGGGAAAGACAATTCCCCGACCTGGGCAAATACTACGACAACACCAGTCATCAACCGGGCGCCAATGAGATTGGAAGCAACTACGTCTCTGTCTCGGATGCAGTTTACGTCGTATATGGAAACAGTATCCATGTACTCGACCCGGCTACGGGCAGGACTACAAAAGAATTTTCGATGCCGCACGAAGAAAAACCTCAATGGGGTACAATCGCAGTCTGGGAAGATCTACTTCTCGCAACGGCTTCTCCATTTAATATTCCGCTAAAGGACACAAAATCAAGCTCAGAGCTCCCCGAGAACATGCAATCGGTTCTCGACAAAGGCGCCGATTGGCAGTATCTGGCCGGAACTCATCCGAATAATGGATGGATACAGCCGGATTTCAACGCCAAAAAGTGGAGCACCTCAGCAGCAGGATTCGGCTACAATGATGACGATAACAAAACAGTGCTTAAGAATATGAAAAACCGTTATTCTTCCGTGTATATACGAAAATCATTCAGCATACCGAAACCGGATAATATCTACGAATTGGGATTGGTAGTCAAGTACGATGACGCCTTTATTGCTTACCTCAACGGCAGGGAAATCCTCCGCGTAGGCATATCCAGTGGCAGCGGAGCCAGAGCTTCCGGTATAGATGAACATGAACGCAGAGGCTGGGAATATTTCAAGATCGATAATCACAGTAGCTTTTTGCGTAAGGGAAAAAATGTGCTGGCCATTGAAGGGCATAATAGGAAGGTGGACAGCCGCACTTTTACTCTCAACCCTTACCTGGTCGCTCTCCCGAACGGCAAACCCGGTATGAATAAGAACACTCAACAGGCTGCTTTCAGCAATATCTCTGGAGTAACTGTCAATGCAGACTATGCTTCCGGCAGCAAGATGCTCGTTGCCATGGATCGCCGCACCGGCGAAGTTCTCTGGAAACGCAGCGCAGAATACTCCTTCCGCCATAACGCCATTACTACAGCAGCCAACAAAGTATTCTGTATCGACGGGATTAGTGCGGCCAAGCTGGCTTACCTGAAACGTCGGGGGCTAAATTTCGAGAAAGAACACACACTCTACGCTTTAGACGCCCGGACGGGCCAGATACTCTGGAAAAGCAATGAAGGCATTTTTGGCACCTGGCTGGCTTATTCAACTGAACATAATATTCTGCTCGAGGCAGGCAGCCTTTCTGGAGATAGAGCAAGGGATGAAGTAGGCAAGGGTATGACAACTTATAGAGGATCGGACGGCAAAGTACTCTGGAGGACCGATGATAGATACAAGGGTCCACCGATACTATACCACGAATGGATTATTACACAAACTGGTGGCGGCAGCGGTTCTGCCCCTGCTGAAGCAAAGGTTTTCGACCTGCTTACGGGCGAGTATATAACACGCGAACATCCGATGACCGGCCAAACGGTCCCATGGACGTGGGTTAGGTTTAAGGGGTGCAACACAGCGATAGCAAGTGAGAACCTGCTGACTTTTCGTTCGGCCTCCGGAGCGTTTATAGACCTGACCAGAGGGCAAAGTACGGCCAGCATAGGCGGATTCAAGTCAGGCTGCACATCAAATCTAATCATCGCCAACGGTGTTCTAAATGCGCCGGACTATACCCGGACCTGTGTATGCAGTTACCAGAATCAGGCATCACTTGCCCTGGTCCACATGCCGGAGGTCGTGCATTGGACTTTTGACTACTACCGAGTTCCGGATGAGGTAACGCCGGTTAAGCAGGTAGGAATTAATTTTGGCGCACCGGGCAACCGCTACGCCGACAAAAATATGTTATGGCTCGAATTTCCGAGTATTGGAGGCCCATCACCTGACATTCCAATTCGAGCCAAATACGAAAATCCTCAGTGGTTCCGTTCCCACAGCTCAAAAGTGAATGATAAGCATAACTGGATAACCGCTTCGGGCGTAACAGGACTCAGAGAAGTCTCCATCCGTATGTTTATTCAACCGGGAAGGAATCCCTCAAGTGTTGACGCCTTCGATAAGCACATCGAAAAAATTCCTACCTGGCAGGAAGAATCCATCAAGGGTGCTTTTGAACAACCCAGACCTTATACTGTACGCTTGTATTTTGCTGAGAATGCCGAATACGAGATTGGCCGGCGTTTATTCAATATCTCAATCCAGGGTAAACAGGTTTTGGAAGCCTTCGATATCATAAAAGAAGCCGGCCGAACAAATCACACCGTAGTAAAGGAATTTAAAGGAATTAACGTAACAGATGATTTGAAAGTTACTCTAACTCCCACAACTGAAGGAAAAGCCGAACCCCTGCTTTGTGGAATTGAAATCATCGCCGAAAGCTGGTAAACTTAAACTCGCTTAAAAGCAGTCAAATGTTAGTGGTTTTTTACCAAATAGCTCTTCTAAAGAGTTGACAAACAACATGGAAAGTTGTTAGATGTCAAGTACTTATGGATTTATGCGCCCGTAGCTCAATTGGATAGAGTTCCGGACTTCGAATCCGAAACGCTGCTTGTAAGTACTGCAGTAGCAAAGATTTAAAATGCGTTTTTGGGCCAAAAAAGTGGTTTACAACTCAGTAACAACTCCATAAAGAAAAAACATATGGATTTAAAAAGTGGTTTACCACTGGCAACTGACACTTTTACTGACACCGTTTTAAGCTTGCTCTTCACATCTGCGTCTTTATATACGGACTTGCACACGCCAAATTAATTATGACACTGTGTGCTTGTCAAGCGTAAGTGGGACCACCGTGACATCACAT
>DAOUVA010000325.1 GCA_030667885.1 Phycisphaerae bacterium | reverse complement strand
TCTTATTTATCTCCGAGGGACACCCGTAAATACTGTTGCACAAAATCGGTTGCAGCCCGAGCTTACGAATGAAATTTTCCATCTCCTTTGGGCTGGAGAATTTCGATTTGTCCCCGGCGCCTGCGGAACTGGCGATTTGTTCATCAATGCTGGTACCTCCCACATCATCTGCACCGGAAAACAGCATCGTCTGCAGAAGCTTGCGATCCATATAATTCGCCAGCACACGGATATGCGGAAAATTATCCAGGACGATTCGTGCCAAAGCAACAAGACGTGTGATTGCGTGCCCTCCCGGTGCCGCCCGAATGTCAAGCTTTGTACCGGATGGATAGAACGGCAGTGGGCAAAAGGCAAGGAATCCTCTCGTTTGGTCCTGCAGGTCGCGTAAACGAATCAGGTGGTCGATAATATGTTCGGGCTTTTCAATGTGGCCGAAGAGGATTGTAGCGTTAGTATTAATTCCGAGTTGATGAGCTTCCCGGTGAACAGCAAGCCACTGCTCAGCGGAAATCTTGTTCTGGCAAATTTCCCTGCGAACCGACGAGTTAAATATTTCAGCTCCGCCGCCCGGTATGGCATCAAGACCTGCTGCTTTAAGCCTCTTTAAAACTTCCCGTACAGACATCTTTTCAAGGCCGGCGAGCCAGTGAATCTCAACTGCCGTAAGTCCCTGAATAACAACTGATGGTAAAATCTCTTTGGCTTTTTGAAACAGTTGCAAAAAATAATCCAGCCCCAATTGTTCAGTCAGGCCTCCTACTACGTGCAGATCAGTAAGATTCCAACCGACAGCCTCACGAAGACGCTGAGTGGCTTGTTCCAGGGTTAAGACATAACCTTCCTGCGAATTGTCATCTTTCCAGAAAGCGCAGAGTTTGCATTGATTGGTACATAGATTCGTCGGATTGATATTAAGGCTGTGAACGAAATGAACTTTCCTGCCGTGCCTGGCCCGGCGGATCTGGTCGGCGCGAAACATCAGTTCGGCCGTATCGGCGTAAAGAAAATCTTCCAGGGCGCGGTCAAATGAAACTCTTTCTAAACGAACGCCCTCTGCCGTTGTGCAGTCATCATAAGTTTTCATCGTTCTCCTTTCCGGGGTGGCGCATACTTAATGCGGGAACTTTTGAATCATCACCATTAATTTGAGCCGTCAACTCCTGAAATAATTTTATACTCTCAACTTCCCGAGGGCCAATATCATAATATAAACAATCGGTCAGGTAATGCTGGATATAAGCCGAGTCAAGATTCAGCCGTTCGGCATGATGCCGGGACAAGATGGAAATATTGTTGCAGCCTTTTTCTTTGGTTTTGTAAAGCATAGAGCTGATATCGGTACGGTCGAAAAAGTCTGCTTTATAAGCCCATACAGCGAATACAAATGGCAGGTTTGTTTGCCGGTTCCACATATCAGACAAGTCGTAGGTGTAGTCGGTTCGGCCCTGGCGGAGAGCCTTGTCTCCAATCATGATTTTCGCATCCGCCTCTGGATCGTCGGTAGTAAAATGAATATCATGATTTGCTCCGAAATACTGGAAAAGTAAGACCTGAATGAGTGCGTTGGATGTCCTGGATTCGGGAAACAACCTGATAGACTTAACCTCATCCAGAGGCTTTTGTGACCGCAGCAATACACTTTCTACCGGCCCATCGGCACAAATACCTAATCCGGGAACCATTCTCAGTTTCTCATCTGAGAGAAAATCCACTATTGGTATAAGTGCCGCGTCAACACGGTCGGATTTCAATTCGTCAGACATCTCCCGCGGATATTTTTCCACAAGATTGGTTGAGGGGCAAAAATCGGATATATAATATACGAGCGGAGCAGCGTTACAATACGGCAAAACCGCAAATCGATACATCAGCACCTCCATTTGCATAGCATCTGTGATATTCGGATAACATCCTTGTCAATACGGCTCAAATGACTTTTAGTTCGTTGAATGCTCTTTGTACAAACAAACCATAAATTATATAGCCATTGAATTTAATGCACAAGAATATAGATAAAAAAGTGATTTTCCCAATAAATCTGTAAATATATTTTCCTGTTTAGCATCCAATCCGGAGACATATTTCTTTAGCTCAGCCATGATCGGAACCGGCACATGCCGTGAGCCCATGCTCTTTCTGGTCTTTTTGCTTCTTGTAGTTACATAGCTGTTTTCAAAGTCAATATCCGAGACCCTCCATATCTCAATATCACGGAGTCTAAGACCTGTGCCTAAAGACAACAGAATTCTCATCCACATTGTCTTATATGCTTTAGAAGTGGAACTTCTCAATTATATGTTCATTTAATGATACCCAGCCTGTGCTCTGATAATATATTCTCTTATTTGTTCCCGAGATAATAGCTTGTCATAGCATAGTGCCGGTTTGTATAGCCCATTGTGTGGTGACATATATCATTGCGATATAGCGGATCCTGCATCAAACAGACACGTCGATCCTGGGCCGGTATGACAGAGCTGTAAATTCGGAGTTCGCCACTTGTAACCGTCACAAGCTCTTCACGCCAATCGCCCCGGATGTCGGCGACCTGATGTACGGAACCCTGGATTTGATCGCCCTGAATGGGAACCAGGCCGCCCCTTTCCCACTTGGCAAGACCCCTGCGGCTTATAAATTCACGCGACAGGTCGGCATCCCACCAGGCCATTAGTCCCTGCGGTGGGACATCTCCTTCAAGACGGATCCCCTTTGAAGTATAATAGAAACGCCCGCCCGCCAGTTCCAGTCCCGGATGGGCGGTATCAAAGTCGGCAGCAATACAACTGCCGAGTTCGTTGTCACGGTTGGACTCATCGGCTCCGAAAAGAATCATTCCGGTCCGCGCGTCAACAAGACAAGCACCATTGCGAGGGTGCGGTTCTTCAATAATATACCATATCTCCCACCCGGGATTATCGGGATCAATATCACCCATATAAGAACGGTCGCCGTGCCCCAGGCCGGTCCCCCACAAGGTCTTGCCGTCGTTGTCTATGGCAAGCGAGCCGTTGATGATCTCGTCACAGCCGTCTCCGTCGATGTCACCGCTCTTGACGGTATGCTGGCCCTGCCCCTGATACATAAAAGGTGCCCTTTCGTTGGTCCACCGCCAGACTTTTTCGAGCTTCTTGTTTTTAAGCACATAGGCATCAATCTTCATCATACCGTAGATGCCGCGAACCGCGAGAACGGCTGGAGTCTTACCGTCAAGATAGGCCACTGCCATCATATGACGGCTGGCGCGGTTGCCCGTATTGTCACCCCAATCCTGGACCTTGCCGAGTTCAATCCAACCGACCTTATCGATTAGCTCGCCGGTCTCGCCGTTATAGACGGCAAGGTACTCCGGGGCATCCAGTAGAAATCCGGTTTGGCCGCTCGGATGCATATCTTTCCGGGAGGCGGCATAATCCGACGTCCTTACGCAAACCTCGGCCTTGTTGTCACCATCAAGGTCCCGGACGACCATCGGCGTCCACCAAACACCATTGTCAACATTCCAGCCCAAATCTATCCGCCACATGAATTCGCCGGTCTTACCATTGTAGCCGTCGTACTTAACGGCCCCGGAATTCGGGCTGACCCTGCCAGGATCCTTGCCCCGGCCGGAGGAATGTTTGACAACGAAATCGTACACGCCGTCACCATTCAGATCTGCGATGCCGACCATACTTGCCCGAACATTATCCCTGAGTGGTAAAGATTTATATTGCCGCACCGGCGGATTCGCCGCAAGTGCCGCTCGTTCACAAGCCGCCTTTTCCCGGCCATTAACAATCGGCTTAACAAACCAGGCGTTCGCCTGACTCAGCGGCGCATTTTCATCGACAAAATCAGTGGTCTTTGTCAAAGGTTGAGAATTTAATTTGACAGGTGCTTGCTCTGCAGTAGAACGATAAACATTAAAGGCGATGTTTTCAGGATCGGCTTTGAGCAATCGCCAGCCTAAATAAACCTTGCCTTCTCCCATCGAGATAGCCAGCATACCGCGATTGAGTTTTTCTTCGATCCGCTCTTCGGCCCAGCCCAATACCGCATCCGGATTATAGAGAGGATCCATCGCATAAAAATTCAGGTTCGGCGGTATCTCTTCCGTTGTCAGCTTTCGGAGCCCGCGTTCATTATTCTCCGGCGGACGAGTACCTCCCTGTCCTGCGCGACCAACACGCATCCTTCGCTGGCCACGCTGCCCTGTTTGGTCCTGTGCCAATAAACTACAACTTAATATACAAACCAATAACATCATGAATAAAACTCTACGGTTCATAGCTTCCTCCCGATATTGCTATCTGTAATCCGACATGTTGTCCTGAACCAATATTCACTTTCAGAGAAAAGTTTATTTTTAATCATCATATGGTGCTCCTTCGACAACCACTCATCATTGTCGGTCTAATGAGTTTATTGTAACAAATAGGACGTTCCAGGGACACAAGGAAGGGCTGCAGATCCGTTATTTACGGCACCTGGGCCACCTATGAAGAACTCAAAGTGAAATACTACAATCTCTGTTGCCACATTTTTTTGAGGCATCCTGTTATACGATGCTTCCTATTACTTTATTTCTTGAATATAATTAGTAGTCATGTGATTTAGAAAACCTTAAATATATCTAATAGAATGAGGAACGACATTATGAAAAAGCTCATCGCCGTATCTATCGTATTAATGGCCACTCTATCATGCAAATCTCTGCCTCAACGTCAATCAGTCAATCTCTTCAATGGCAGTGACTTAAGTGGATGGCACGTCGATGTTCCCAAGATGGATAATGACCCAAGTGTGAAAAGCCCGTTCATTGTTCGTGATGGTTTGCTCGTCAGCTTAGGCAATCCAAACGGGCACATCATTAGCGACGCGGTATATCAGAACTACCGCCTCGAGGTTCAATACCGTTTTGCCGCAAAGCCCGGGAACTGCGGTGTTCTTGTTCACGCCTCAACTCCACGTGCTCTTTACGACATGTTCCCCAAATCTATTGAAGTACAAATGTTCCACAGGAATGCAGGTGACTTCTGGTGTATTGTCGAAGATATCAGTGTACCCAACATGGAACAACGGCGTGGGCCCAAAGAGGAGTGGGGTATAATAGAAGGCAAGAAGCGTCGAATTCTTAATCTGACTGAGACTTCCGAAAAACCGGCCGGTGAATGGAATACTATGGTTATTGAATGCTTCGGCAACTCCATTATGGTTTGGGTGAATGATGATCTTGTCAACCACGGCTTTGATTGCACCGCGGAAAAAGGACAGATTGCTCTGCAGGCGGAAGGTTCCGAAGTTGAATTCAGAAAAATACTGTTGACTCCCATTGCCAAATTAAGCAAAGGGAATTGAGGATGTAGTAAGAAAAAATATGAACGAACGCGAACGCTTTCTGCGATACATGCATTTTCAGCCTGTTGACCGAATTCCCCTGATGGAGATGGGCCTTTGGCCGGAAACCATTGAGCGTTGGCACAACGAAGGGCTTCCCAAGTGGGTCACATCTATTCGGCATTTGGAGGATTATCTACGGCTGGACCGCAGCTTCAATGTAAACTGGCTTGAAATCAACCAGGAAGTATATCCACCCTTTGAAGAGAAGGTACTCGAAGAAACAGAGGAAGAACAGGTAATATCCGATGCGAATGGAGTTGTCTTCCGCCAGC
>DAOUVA010000028.1 GCA_030667885.1 Phycisphaerae bacterium | reverse complement strand
CCCCGACATAAAGAAATAATTAGTGCGATTCATCGCACCCTACCTACTAATGAAAAATAATCATTCGATGGAGCATAAACCAATCCTTACAAACAGTGTCGGAATGTTCTCTGCTGTTGATGGTTGCCAGTTGACAGTACAGCAGGTTGAGCGTATTCTGGACATGAGAATTGGCTAAGGAACACAAAGAGATATCAAAAATCAAATAAAAGAGAGTCTCCGAATATAAATCGGAGGACAATTATCAGGAGTCAAACAAGGTTATGAATGAAAAACTAAAGGATAAAAGCACAGGTTCTAACGTATCAATGATTGGCCCCCTTGCAGCTCTTTTGGCGGCCATAATAACGACATTTACTAATCTCCCTGCAACTCTTCAGTATATTATGGTATTTTTAATAGCTGTAATAGCAGTAATAAGCGTATATGTGGTTTTCGGGCAAAAACTCAGAAGATTCTTAAAGAAATCAAAAATGGCAATAAAACATCATTTTTTTATTAAAAAGCACTTCGGTGAGTTCAATATGTTTGTTGACAGGTTGGAAAAGCTGCTAAAAAATAATTACTGCGATAGCATGGCATATGTTTTTATTCATTTGCATAATATACCCCCAGAATTCAATTACCCTCGCTCCTTAGTACATGATTTGTCTGACATTGTTGCTTTTCTGAAAGAAGCAATGACAAAGTTTCACAGAAAGGACTTCCGGCTGATAATAAAATGGTTTGACTTGATTTTACGCATTTATCATAACCAGTTAGTTTTTCAACCATCTGTACAGATACGAAACCTTTATAGAGATAAATTAACAGAGCATGATATAGAGGCTTATGCGATAAGCAGAGAAAGTTATGTGTGCTTATTACAGGATTATATGAATTTTGCAGAAACTATAAATAAGGACTGGGGTGAAGGGATTGCTCGCGATTATTTTGATAAACCTGGGATATTATAGAAAGTGTAAGGTAGGCTGATATGGATGGGACTAAAAGAGAGGAGCCAAAGGAAGAACGACGATTTGACCCTGAACTTCTAAAGAAAGGCTTGCGGTGTGATTTAGACCAGTACGAAATGCTCAAACGTTGCTCGGATAAAAAAGATATGACCGAGTGGAACGAGTGGCGCGATGAGAATCCAGGAGAAGAGATTCTTTTAGAGGGAGAGGGAGCGAATCTAAACAAGCGATATCTAAAGACAATAAACCTTAAATCTGCCCATATGAAAGGTGCATACCTTCGTTTCTCCCATCTGGAAGAGGCGAATCTTTGGTCCGCCCATTTGGAAGGAGCGATACTTCTTGGTGCTCATCTACAAGGGGCTAAGATTAAGAGAGCTTATTTGCAAGGAGCAGATTTTATGGAGGCTGAAGTTGATGTCCATACTGTGATTAGGGATTGTGAGGTTGACAGGGAGACTGATTTCAGAATGGTTGCTCTGGATAGTGTACGGATTGATCCAGCAACGAAAGGGCTGTTAGAATGTAACATCAGGCGGAAGACCTGGGAGGAGTGGTATAAGGGACATTCTCGGTTAAAATGGCTGGTGAAACCTTTCTGGTGGATAAGCGACTATGGGATATCAACGCTTAGGATAATATTTACTTTTTTTGGTTTGGTATTTATCTTCGCAAATATCTATTATCATTGGGGTCGAATAGCACCACCGGGGATTGTCGAGAACTTATTCGTTGACGGAAAGGGAATTGAAGTAGAATGGTGGCTTGTGCCTTTGAGGACACTTTACTTTTCAATTGTAACTATGACCACTTTAGGATTTGGTGATATATATGCTAATGCACATAGTGTTTGGGGGCATATATTCCTAAGCGCTCAGGTTATTTTGGGTTATGTTCTATTAGGTGCTTTGGTAACGCGGTTTGCGGTAATGTTCACGGCCGGTGGGCCGGCGGGGGAGTTTGCGGATGAAAAGTGATTATTGATAAATGATTATTTTCTGGATTCCTGCTTTCGCAGGAATGACAGATAGGTGGTGTGTGATTCACATTCTAAACGTTTACGAATGTAATTTTGTGTGCCAGATTTCTCCACTCACTTCGTTCGGTCGAAATGACATTTATTTTTAACCGCTCCATAACTGTCGCGGCTCCGTAGAATGGCTTGTACGGCTCTATAACTGTCTCGGCTCTGAATTGTTATTATAGCTATTTATCTTAAATTCCACCACGCCCAAACAAGTTTGAGCGTGCCATCCTTTTGAATGGTTATCCTTCAGGGATAAATTGAATATTGATTATTGTAATGAGCCGGGTTGCTTTATTTTCTGTTTGCGTCAAAATTGGATAGCACTTACAATAATTATTAACCGATAGGTAGTCATGTCGGTTATGAAATGTCGAAGAGAAGAAGGGAATGTCAATTCGGGAGCGATAAATGAGCGGGAACTTAACTCATAAAGATAGAAACAGAAGGTTTGTAAGGCAAATATGTTTTTGTGCTCTTGTTCTGTTGGCTTCGTGTGTTCTTTGTCCGGCCGACAAAATCATCCTTAAGGAGGGCCAGATTATAACCGGCGATATCCTGACCGAAAAGAAGGACCATGTTTATATTGATATCGGAATCATGGTCCTGACAGTTCCGAAGGACAAGATACTCGAATATGAGTACTCAGAGACTTTGACGGTTGACGATGCCGATATCGGCCAAATCGGCGATTCGAGTAACAATCCGGCCAATGCCGAGGACAACAAATTATACAAAACCGCAGACCTTGGAAGAACAACTATTGAAAAATGCGTGGAGGCGGTTTCTGAAGCGGTTGTATTGGTTTCAAGCCCCGGAGGAGCGGGCTCGGGCTTTTTCATAAATGAAGATGGCTATCTGATAACGAACTATCACGTAATCGAGAGAGAAACAAGAATTGAGGTCACCGTCTTTCGTAAGACAAAGAACGGCTTTGAGAGAGATAAATTCAAAAAGGTCAAAATCGAGGCGATTAATCCTTTTGTTGACCTGGCTCTTTTGAGGATTGAAGAGCTCGAAGGCAGGAAGGTCAAATTCGTTCATCTTGGCGATACCGACCGAATCAAAACCGGCGAACAGGTTTTTGCTATCGGCAATCCGCTTGGCCTCGAACGGACCGTTACTAACGGTCTTATCAGCACTAAGAACAGGGCTTTCCAGGGGCTTCTCTATATCCAGACCAACGCGGATATCAATCCGGGTAATTCCGGGGGGCCGTTATTTAATCTGTCGGGAGAAGTCATCGGCGTTACTAATATGGGATATGTCTTTTATGGTGGACTCGGCTTCGCCATTCCCGTCAACTATGTTAAACATTTCATAGAAAACCGCGACGCTTTTACTTATGATAAAGATAATCCGAATACCGGCTATAGATACATCCAGCCGGACAGAAGACGCAATAAAACAATGCCGAAATCCCTTAAAGGAGGCGGTTAACCCAGATGCACTGGGACCTCCAAGTTAGTGAAAGGTGCCAAAATGAATTACTTTTTTAAAACATCTCATAAACTCCAAATTACTCTTATGATTATTTGCTCTTATGTGCTCGTTCTTTTGTGTTCGGCCCCTGTCCGGGCATTGACGCTTCCCGAGACGGCAAAGCTTCTCCCGCCGGATACCGTTCTGTTGGTTGAGGTTCAAAATATGAGCCGCCTTAAACAGCAGTTTGAAGGAACTAACTTTTACAAACTCTACAAAGACCCGGTAATGGCGCCATTCTTCGACGCCCTTAAAACCAAATGGCGGAGCAACTCCCTAATGCAAGGCAAAAAGTCTCTCGGATTCCTCTCGGGTATAGATGATCTGCCCGATGGCAGAGTAGCTCTTGCAGCAGTATTTAACGAGCAGTTGAAAGACGCCAAAGATCCGCCGGTTTTGCTCATAATCCAGTGGGGACAGAATATAAATAAAATCAAAGAAGTGGCGGACAAGGAAGTCAAAAAGGCTGTTGAAGACGGCGACCACCGCAAAACCGAAGACTACCGTGGTGTTGATATCACAACCATAATCCGCAAATCTTCAAAGGCCTTTAACTTTTGTTTTATCGAAGATTGTCTCATAGCTTCCAGTGACATGGATATGTTGAAATTTGTCATTGCTCACCTCAAAGGCGCCAGCAGCCCGACATTAGCTGATGAGGCCGACTATTCGTCAACTATGCGGGCCGTTAAATTACAGGGTGTCGAACAAATTGATTGTTTCGTGAACATAAAACAAATCATAAAAAAATCAATTGATATGGTTACTGCCAGCCGTGCCGCGTCTCCGTCGAAACAAAGTCTTAAACCGGAAGCAGTAATAGGCAACCTTGGCCTTGATAATGTTACGTCTTTTGGCTGTTCAATTGTTCCGGGGTCCTTATCGACAGGCTCGGCCGGATCTTCTTTTGGCAAAGCTTTCCTGAAAATCAAAGGCCAAAAGAAAGGGATTTCCAAAATGCTCGAAGTAGAGTCGGCACCTTTGAGAACCCCGCGGTTTATTCCAAACTCGGCGTATTCTGTATCATTTATGAATTTGAATATCAAGAACGCCTATAGCGAGCTTGGGAATATTCTAAGCAGCTTTTCGCCGCAGTTTGCAGCTTTAATGTATATGCCGCTGATACCGGGCGGCCCGCAGGGCGAACCGCCGATGCAGATAAAAGCCGGTATTGTTGACCATCTCGGCTCGCAAGTTATTGTCGCTCAGAGCATAAATGACGATGTCTCCGGTGGCGATATAACCGGGCCAGAGACATCATTAATTGCTATAGCGATAGAAAATCGCGGCGCTCTTGAAAAATCTTTGTCCCTTCTGCATGGCAAAATGTTAGCTGCTAATAATCCTGATGCCAGCCGGCAGTTTCTCGGACACACTATATATTTACTCGACTTCCAGGGCTTTCTACCGGGCATGATGCCTGGAGCAGGAAGACCAATGCAAAATCCCAACAGGGGGCAAATCCCAAAAATGCCGAAATACGCTTTTACGGTTACTGACACGCATTTGATTTTCTCCGAAGAATCTTCCGTAGAGCAAGCCCTTCGTACCTTAAACAGCACAGAGACCGTATCAGTGAGTTCTGAACGGTGGTTTAATATAGCTAAATCGTCTATTCCTTCGCTTGTCGGTCTGGTCACTTTACAAAACGACACGGTTTCGGGTAAGTATATCTGGTCTGGGATGCGCAATCTGAGCAAACTAATGAAAAATGAGGATAAGGAATCGAAAATCGAGATGGGTGCCAGTAGAAGAGTCGGTACTGCTTTTCCACAGATGATGTTAGCACAGGCAGGTTTAGATTTGTTTGATTTCAGCCTTTTACCCGAGTTTGATGTGGTCAAGAAGTACTTTGGCTTATCCACTCTTTACGGCATCAGCAAGTCCGATGGCTTCTTCTTCGAATACAAATACCTGAATTCGCCTGATGTTGATTAAGGGGTATGTGGAGTAAGTAACATTCAGCGGTTATGTCGGTGTCGCGGCAAAAACCTTTGACATGGGTGAAGTCGAAGGGTAGAACGTCTCAAATCGATTTTTTCTGCCGTCTTAGTGTAAGACCTTATTCAGAGGATAGGTGATTATTCCCGAAGCTCCCGCCCGTTTCAACGCCGGTACTAATGTCCGTTCAATTTTGTCCTCGATAATCACTTCAATCGCCACAAAATCCGCATCAGCCAGAGATGAGATAGTCGGGCTTTTTTCAGCAGGCAAAATCTTCAAAATCGACTCTAAGTTGTCTTTCTTTATATTCATTTTAAGCCCGACTTTACTGCGGGCTTCGATTGCGGCGTTAAGCAGTATCGAGATATTTTCCAGCTTTTCGCGTTTGAACTTATCTTCCCATGCCTGCTTATTTGCGATGAATCTTGTCGTGGAGGTTATAACGGTATCTATTATTCGCAGGTTGTTTGCCCTCAGCGATGTCCCTGTCTCTGTAAGCTCAACTATTGCATCGACCAGCCGGGCCTTTACCTCGGTAGCGCCCCAACTGAACTCAACTTTTACATCGACATCCTGATCTGTGAAATATATTTTTGTTACGTTAACCAGTTCTGTTGCAACTATACCGCCGGCCAAATCCTTTGCGGTTTTCACCTGTGATTCGCAGGGGACAGCCAATACCCACTTGGCGGGGTTGCTTGTAGCTTTGCTGTAGGCGAGTTGACATATATCCACCACATCACAGTTATTTTCCATTATCCAGTCGTACCCCGTAATACCGGCGTCGATGACACCGTCGGCTACGTATCTGCCCATCTCCTGCGCTCGCAGCATGATAAGTTGGATTTGTTCGTCATCTATACGCGGTAAATAGCTCCTTTGGGAATCAGAAATGTGGAATCCGGCTTTATCAAAGAGTCCGATTGTTGCTTTTAGTAAACTGCCTGCGGGAATACCTAATTTTAATAGCTGATTTGACATGATTCTATTTCTATTTTTTCCTCTTTTTCGTCTTGGTTACTTTCTTAGTTGTTTTTTTCTTTGTTTTTTTAGTTGTCTTCTTTTTTGCAGAAGCAGTCTTGTTATGTTTCTTCTCTTCGATTCTGTGTGCTTCGCTTTCGCGCCTCAGAAGTGCGTAAAATTCGTATCCCTTTTTGGCAGATATCTGCTTGGCCAAAAAACCTCCTATTTCCTGCTCGTCCGCGTCGGGATAGACTAATTCTTTGCTTTTGAGATATGCTATCATTCTTTCGGTAAGCGGTACGGCATGGCCTTGCAGAGAAGTCAGCATGCAATAATCGACAACGAAACGGCAGGTACCTTCCATTTTCTCAAGAGCCTGTCGAGCCGGACGTTTGCCTGCTTTCTTTAATCCCTCTAAGCTTACTTTGTGATATTCGTTGAATATGGCCCGTAGAACAGTAGTGATTGCCGAGGCCACATCTCTTGTAACAGGCGTATCGGCACCTAACATTTCAACAATTTCTTCTATCCTGGAAACACGCAAATCGTTCAGGTCAATGAAATAATCAGAGAACTTCTTAATTGCGGATTTTGTTGTCTTCTCATCCAGCATGGAGCAAATGATACCATAAACAATTGCATCCGTAGGATCATCGTGGGTAACTATTTGAACTTTCGGATATTTCCGGCTCAATAAGTTGTGTAGTTTTTGTATTTTTTTGGAATAATCTTTGCTGTTTTTCATATCAGCCTCTTGCCGATAGTATAAAAATCTTAATATTACACCCTTATATTCTCAGGGGCAATTTTTGCCCTTCGAAATTCAAGGGTACATCCGGCGGCTCGCCGGGATTTCGGCTTATATTTCCTCGTTGTCCAAATCTTCATCGGGTTCTTCTTTGTCCAATCCACTGACGGCCTTGTCTATCAGGTTCAAAATATCCAACGTCTTTTTAAATTTCTCATCCCTGCAAATATGCAATACAGGACAGAATTTTCTCTGCAAAGAGCCGGCTACCATAGATTGTATTCGGCTTTTTGCATGTGTTAATGCTGTAAAAGTCTTGTTCTGAGATACTTCATCCTTGCCGAAAATGCTTATATACACATAGGCATTGCGCAAATCAGGCGACATTTCAACTCGTGTAACGCTCACTAAGCCTTCAATGCGGGGATCACTAAGATGGTGAGCAATAGCCTCACTGGCGGCTTCTTTCACCACACGAGCTACTTTCTCCTGCCTTCGAGTTGCCATAATTCACGGAACCGCCTCAAGAAGAAAGGGTCCTTGCCACTTTCACTATTTCATAGAACTCAAGAATGTCATCGACTTTAATGTCGTCGAATCCTACTATCTTAATACCACACTCAAGGCCTGTCTTTACTTCGCGGGCGTCGTCCTTGAAATGCTTTAGCGAATCTACACTGAGATTGTCTTTAAGGACGATGTTGTCGCGTATCAGGCGCATCTTTGCGCTCTTGCTTGCGTACCCGCTGCTGACGTAGCAGCCTGCAATCGTACCAATTCGGGATATCTTAAATGTATTTCTAACCGTAGCTCTGCCGAGCGCCTTTTCTTTCTCTTCAGGCTCAAGCATTCCAACCATTGATTTCTGTAAATCTTCGGTTATACGGTAGATGACATTGTAGAGCCTTATCTCCACTCCATTGGATTCTGCTATCTTGGCTGCATATTCTTCAGGGACGACGTTGAAGCCGATGATAATGGCATTCGATGCCTCAGCAAGCACAACATCACCTTCTGTAATGCCACCCGGAGCGGCATGTAGAATATTAATCTTTACTTCCTCGACGCTAAGCTCTGTTAAATATTTTTTCAACACATCCACAGAGCCCTGAAAGTCGGCCCGGACGATAAGGTTTAATGTTTCTGTTTTGCCGGCATCAATTTGGCTGAATAAATTGTCTAATGTTACCTGAGTCCGTTCCGCCAAAGAACTCTCTCTTGAGAGTATTTGGTTCTCTTCGGCGGCGGCTTTGGCCTTGTTGACGTCGTTAAGACAGTAAAATCTATCACCGGCCTGGGGAACATTACTAAGGCCCGTTATCTCTACCGGCATAGAGCTTGTGCCTGTCCTTATGGTTTTGCCATAGCTGTTTTTCAACATTTTTATTCTGCCGTAGGCATCACCGGCTAATACCGCGTCACCTTTCTTCAGGCGACCTTCCTTGATTAGAAGTGTCGCCACTGGCCCGCGTTTCGCCGACATCTTAGCTTCGATTACCCATCCTGTCGCGGGAATTGCTGCATCGGCCTTAAGCTCCAGCAACTCCGCCACATAATCCAGGGATTCGAGCAAGTCATTTACGCCCTCACCGGTTGTTGCGCTGGTTTTGACGACTTCCGTCTCGCCTCCCCATTCAGAAGGTGTCAGTTCCAGCTCGGATAACCTGGAATAGATTCGATTTATATCGCACCCGGGCAAATCTATTTTATTCAATGCAACAATAATTGGAACTTCCGCAGCCTTGCTGTGGGCTATCGCCTCGACTGTCTGGGGCATTACTCCATCATCAGCGGCGAGCACCAGCACCACAACGTCAGTCATATTGGCCCCTCTGGCACGCATTGCCGTAAAAGCTTCGTGCCCCGGGGTATCGAGAAATGTCACTTTTTTATCGTCCCAGGTAACTTCAGATGCCCCGATATGCTGGGTAATGCCGCCAGCTTCGCCGGATGCTATGTGTGATGACCGGATTTTGTCCAATAAGCTGGTTTTACCATGGTCAACGTGCCCGAGCATTGCGGCGACAACCGCGCGTTTCTGGAGATTGTTTCTCTGCCGCTCTTCAAATTCTTTCTTTATCTGTTCTTCCAGAGTGCTTTTGCGTTCCACAATCAGCTCGGTGTCAAACTCCAGAGCAACCATTTCGGCAACCTCATTGCTTATCACCTGATTGGCGGTTGCCATTACACCTTGCTGCATTAGCTTGCGGATGATATCCGTTGCTTTAACAGCCATGGCCGCCGAAAGATCTTTTACTGTGATTGGCTCACTTATAGCGGCCTTTTTCGGCCTGACAGGTCCTGCTGCTTTTTGTTTGGACTTGGAAGCGATTTTACGTGTCGGTCTTACACGCAGGCCCTCACCACCGGCCGCGTCAAGACGAGCTTGTCTTTCTTCAATATCTCTTTGCCGCAATCTGCTGTCGGCTTTAGGCTTCTTTGCCGTTTCCGAATCTCGACCGTCTCGTCTTCGCCCATGAGTTCTTTCTTTTTGTCGTTTTGGTGCGGCTTTTTTGTCCTTGCTGGTTGATGAGGCTGACTCTGCCTCTTTCTTTTGCTTTTGACTGTACATCAACGGCTCGGTTACAGGCGCATCGTATCTGGCTTTTGGTTTGGGCTTGGGTGGTCGTCTTCGTAACGGCTCCGGTGCTTCTACTCGAACAACCTGTGGCCCGCTCAGTTTGGCAGGCTCAGGTTTCTCCAGCATCGGCCCGGCAGGTAATATCACTTCCGGCTCTGGTGGTGCGGTGATTATCTTTTCTTCGACCGGTGGCGGCTCTTCTAATGTGGTTGCCGCTGTTTCCTTTTCAACAGGAGCTTTCGAAGCGTCCTCTTTTTCATCTGCAATTTCGATTATTTCAGTTTCAGCCTCTGTTTCAGCTTCGACGGTTGTTTCGGCTACGGCCTTTGCTGATTCGGTTTTTTCAACTTTTGTTTTTTCTTCTTCCGGCTTTGTTGTTTTTTCCTTCTTCTTTCTGATTCGGACCTTTTCCAGGTCCACCTTCTCAGAGGTCTCAATCGTTGTAACATTTTCGCCTTCGCTGAACCATTCCCGAATAGTAGCAGCCAGGCCGGCTGATAACACTGCCATATGGTTCTTTACATCGAGACCTTCGTCCTTGCATTTCTTCACAATCGCAGAGCTTTTTATTCCAAGCTCCTTTGCTAAAATGTAAACTCTTGTACTGGCCAAATATAAATCTCCAATTTCAGCCGTATTTAATGCATAATATCTCGTTCGAGATATTATCTATGCTTCATTATCTACCGCTTTTGTCTGTTGACTTAATTGCTTCTCAATCTCTTTCTTTTTCGATTCCGCCTCCAGACGTTCGATTTCTTTGGGAACCTCTGCAACCAATTTACCGGCGATTTCTGCGTCAATCTTCAGTTCATTAACCAGTGGCTCGACGCCAACATCATTAAGGTCTCCAACGGATATGATCCCTAATGCTATCAGCTTATCAACGAGGGTGTCATCAGCGCCTTCCACCGTCTTAACACAGCTTGTCAATCTTTCGACGCCAAGGTTATATTCTTCCGGGGTTAGTATATCGATATCCCAGCCGGTTAATCTGGCGGCCAGGCGGACATTTTGACCGTGCTTGCCGATGGCAAGGCTGAGCTGGTCCTCATCGACAACAACCGTTGCTCGTCCTAATTCAAAACACAGGGCGATTTCGCTTACTTTTGCCGGCATCAATGCATTAGCTACCAGCACCTGCGACGATTCGTTCCAGCGGACAATATCTATTTTTTCTCCACCGAGCTCTTCAACTATATTCTTTATCCTGCTGCCGCGAACACCAACGCACGCACCGACCGGGTCAACCTTCTCATCATATGAAATAACTGCTACTTTGGTACGATAGCTCGCCTCTCGTGCTAATGCTCTTATTTCGATGATTTTTTCACTAATCTCCGGTACCTCTACCTCAAACAGTCGCCGAATAAAATCAGGATGAGTCCTGGAAAGAATAATTTTGACCTGATTAGAGGTTTCTTTAACGTCGAGAATCAGACATCGAATTCTCTCGCTTACACGGTGCGTCTGGCCCATTATCTGCTCGCCTTTCGGCATAAAGGCTTCCGTCCAGCGATCCAGATTAACGATAACCGTTCCGCTTTCATATCTTACGACTGTGCCGCTTATGATTTCGCCCCTACGTTGAACGAACTCGGCATAGATACTGTCTCTTTCATCAGCCCGTATCTTCTGTATCATCACCTGTTTGGCTGTCTGGGCTGGGATTCGGCCGAGCCGTTTGATATCGATTTCCTCGTTGTCTTTGGATGCGGTGATGTGACCGTTGCTTCGATCGATATTTACTACTATATTGCTTTCCGGCTCTCCGAAGTGCTTCCTTGCCGCCGAAATCATTGCTTCTTCCAGGTCCACAAATATGGATTCCTTTTCGATGTTTTTATCGCGGGCAATATTTTCCACGATTCTTAGCAATTCCTGACTCATTGTCTTTTCTCTTTAATACAGCAAAATTTATTGTCTTTTCCCTGTCCGAAACAGATTGTTGGTCTCGGACAAAAAAAAAAGGAAACTATCCACGTTTCCACTTCAAAAGCCGGAACCTTGCAAAACAGGTTCCCCCGGCACGCAAAAAGAACAGAGGTTGTAGTTTTACTTTACTCTACATCATCTGCCTCCGAGACTGAATACCCTTGTTCGTTTTTCGCGACAATCGAAGCAGAAAACCGATTTCCAAGCCACCATCATGCACAGAAATGCATCCGTGCAGGCCAAATGTTATTCGCCTACTTTGCACTGTATAAAACCATTATTAATGCCTCTTAATTCAAAGTTTAGCTTTGGTAGCTATTAATCCTTATAATCAAACTTCTTATAATAATCGTCAAATCCGTTAATAGCAATAATATTTTTGTGGAATTTGTATAAATTTTAATCCAAATCCTGTTTAACCAACAATAAAAGGCTCAATTGCTCAAAAACGTCATGGTCCGTATAAAATAGCAGTTATTTAGTGTCCCAAAACTCGTTTGCATGGAACTACGAGGCACAAAGGCCCGTCTTTTTACGATCCCGGGACCAGATGAGCCAGTAATTTTTCATTTTCGATAGTAATATTTTCAATTCGCACCTTCTTACCATCAATAATGAAAACAGGCTCGAAAGGCTCATCAGTCAGCAAAGAAGCAACTATTTTTGTTTGTATAGCATTTGAATCTATTTCTAAACCGGAAATCCTCTGCATGTACATTTTTTTGGCTATTATTTTAGCAAGTGGTGTAATATTCATAGCCCCGACTTTCAACTTTGCTAACTGCAGATTCAAAAGACCATCTTCATTGATCTTAGGCTCAAGCTCAATAGTGACCACAAATTCCACGCCTTTAGCATCAGCCGTTCCCATAAGCACAAGCTTGCCCGGGGTAAACAGTGCCGCAGGTGCATAAAGCAGTATCCCCTCGGACTCCATGGGCCAGTTGCCCCGTGCAATTATATCGTTTAATCCCTCCTGAGTGATAATAACATCGAATGGCTCGACGCGCTGAGAGGCATTATAAATTGCAGGCGATAAATCATTTGTCAGATATGGACTGACCTCTCCCCGCTTGTATTTTCCCGAGTCGGACGGCTTATACCGGCCGGGCCTATATAACAACAGGGAGAACACAATAGCCGCTACCGCCAAATCGACCAGGAGCCAGCGGATCAGTTTTTTTCGCCTCGCTTTTTTGCGAATTTGCAAATCTGTTTCCGTTCTTTGCATTTCTGTCTTGCTCAAATCCATTCGGATGATTATAGTGGTTCAAATGTGTAATAAAAGATTTTTATGTTTTATGAGGATTAAAAAATGGCAAGTCATTTTGCTGACCGTCTATTTGACGCTGTGAAAACGAAAAAAACTTCTCTGATAGTCGGGTTGGACCCTGTTTATTCAAGGTTGCCATCGGAGATAAGAAACCATCGCCAGATGAATGATGAGTTTGATGCCGCCGCCGCGGTCGATGCTATATTCGATTTCTGCACACAGGCAATGCGAATCGTTGCGCCGATGGTTCCCGCCGTGAAAATAAACATTGCGTTCTTTGAAAAGTATCTCTGGGAAGGCATCGAGACTTACTATTCGTTGATTTCCGAAGCTGATGATCTGGGCCTGGAAATCATCGGCGACGTAAAACGCGGTGACATAGGACATACCGCCGAAGCATACGCCGCTGCTCATCTCGAAAATCCGGAGCTGGCCGGCCTCGAGGACACACTTGCTCCCGATGCCATAACCGTCAACGGATACACGGGAACAGACGGTATCGAACCTTTTGCAGAAATGGCCGACAAGCAGGGCAAAGGTGTCTTTGTGCTGGTTCGTACCAGCAATCCTTCCGCGGCTGCTATTCAGGATTTTGCAGGTGCTGACGGCCAGGCAATGTACGAAAAACTTGCCGAAGTCGTCGGCCAAATCGCCAATAAAGAAGAGCGAATCGGAACTTGTGGTTACAGTAATATCGGAATGGTCGTTGGCGGCACTGCTCCTGATGTAACGGCTGCTCTGCGCCAAAAGTATGATAAAGTATGGTTCCTTGTTCCTGGTTACGGCTCTCAGGGCGCCGAGGGCGCCGACTGTATCAGGTTCTGTAAAACGGACGGCACTGGAGCTTTAATCAACGCCTCACGCTCGATTATTTACGCCTATGAAAAGCCTCAATACAAAAGCCAGTTCGGGGACGATTGGAAAAGATGTATCGAGCAGGCCGTCGTTGACGCGAAAGTTGATTTGGCGAACGCTATGCAGACGAAGCTCTGATTAAGACATAAAAATATCTGCGTTTCAAATACTGAACTAATAAAGCACCGTTGATATACGGCTTGAAGTAGGTTTGATATGACTCAAGCAGAACCCGCGCCAAAAAATGCCGGTTGCAATCGGACTTCGAATCAAAATCTTTCCAATCCAAAACCTGCACCCAACTCGTCGGGGGATGCTGTTCGCCGGATGTTTGACAGCATAGCGCCTTACTATGTGCTTCTAAATCATATCCTGTCCTTTGGCCTGGATTTTTTGTGGCGTCGAAAGCTCGCGAACGCTGTCAATAAAGATAAACAACTGAAGGCTCTCGACCTTGCGACAGGCACGGGTGATTTATTGATTTCAATACTCCGCAGAAATCCCAATATTACAGAAGCTCTCGGGCTGGACATATCTGAAAATATGCTGGCTTTGTGCCGCGATAGAATCGCCAAACATAAACTCACCGACCGGGCAAGTCTGGTTCGCTCTGATGCAGCCGACAGCGGTTTAGCCGATGAATCCTTTGATCTGGTTACTATGGGCTTCGGGATAAGAAATATGCCTGATGTGCCCAAAACTCTCTGCGAAATACACCGTCTTCTGAGACAGGACGGTACGGCATTGATATTGGAATTTTCCCAGCCTACCAACCGAATAATCAGAAAATGCTACCTTTTATACCTGCGCAATTTTGTGCCCATGCTCGGTCGTCTGCTCTCCGGCGATAAAAATGCCTATCGTTACCTCAATACAAGCGTTGAAAATTTTTACAGTATGAAAGATTTTTCCGCCCTTATGCGAAAAGCCGGCTTCGTGGATGTAAACGCTGTTCCCTTGACCTTCGGAATTGTGTGTATATACAAGGCTTCCAAAGTTTCGGCCGGCTCATAGCATTCTCTATGTAATTGATTTTTCTTGTCCTCTTTTCCTGAGCGGCTTACACTATCGTAATTCAATAATGCTGCCGGATATTCGACAGGGAACTAAAAACTATGCCGGATGACAGATACAATTTTGCTGGTAAGAAAGTTTTGATTATGGGCCTTGGCCGCTTCGGAGGGGGTGTTGATTGCGCGGAATTTGCCGCAAGAGCCGGCGCTAAAGTTATAGTTACGGATTCGGCTCCGGTAGAAAAGCTAAATGATTCCATAAACAAGCTGAAAGAATTTCCGGATATAGAATTCCATCTGGGCTTGCACGACCCTGCTGATTTCAGGCGGGCCGACATTATCATAGCCAATCCGGCAGTACCGGATGATAATGAATTTCTCGAAATCGCCCGCCGGAATAATAAATTTATTACCTCTCAGATAAACATCTTTTTCGAATTATGCCCCGCGCAGATAGTCGGCATTACCGGCGCCAACGGCAAGAGTACAACAACCGCCCTTACCGCCCACTTGCTTAGAAATACGAGCATCGAGAACGTTTGGCTAAGCGGCAATATCGGCAATCAACCTTTACTTACCATTCTTGATAAAATTAAAGCGGATGATTTAGTGGTATTGGAGCTGTCGAGTTTTCAGCTTGAGAGTATGGCGCAAATCGCAAAGGCCCCTAAAGTCGCACTCTTAACGAATCTTACACCGAACCATCTCGACCGCCACGGTACATTCGAAAATTACTGCGCTGCTAAGGAAAATATCTTCAAATACCAGAAATTAAACGACAATTTCCCTGCAGTTTCTATTTTCAATGCCGAAGACAAAATTGCCGCCGAATGGTTTGAAAAATTCAATAATGACTCCGGCAGGATTTGCGTCAGGTTCTCAACTGACGATGTAAGCGGAGAGATTCGCAATAGCTTCACACTGCCCGGCCGGGCCAACCTTTCGAATCTCGCCGCCGCCATCGCCAT
>DAOUVA010000066.1 GCA_030667885.1 Phycisphaerae bacterium | reverse complement strand
CAAATCGTTGATAAATGCTCCTATTGATTCAGAAAAGTGGTGCAGCAGAGAGCAATGGTTGCCTAATTGGTTTGCGTGATTATCAAAGCCTCCGATTCCGCCGCCGCCAAGTTCCGTGAAGAATATCCGGATACCAATATCAGCTCGAATAAGCTGAGCGACCTTACGAAGACTGCCGGCAAGTTCGAACTGTGGGTATTCGGCTGTGTTGGCAGTTTTTTTAGTTACAGCCTCGACTCGCTCGCTGTTGGTGTAGGCTTTTAGTGTGCACTGCTGCAAGAAATGCATCAGTGGATTGTTCTGATTCGGGCGTGGAAGTTCGGCTGCGTGTTTCCGTTGGGATTGGTATTTGTTATGGCCGGCGATTTCGCGAATTGTTAGATTTTCAAGTGAGCGAATAGATGGAACGATGGCATTCTTTGCGTTCAGGCCGAAAGGCTGGACGATCGGCCCGACAAACACGGCGGGTGTGTTAATGCTATTGGGCTCACGGATGCTGTCAACGGTCCGGCCGAGCCATCCCGTCTGACAATCGGGCTCATCGGGAGCTGCGGTATGCCATATCCGCATCCCAGATTCATGTGAGCGGTCTGTGTTCGGGTAGCCAACGCCCTGAATGATACTTAGGTGTCCCTGCTCGTACAGACGCATGAATGCTCCCATTCGTGGATGAAAGCCTAATTGCGAGTTGATCTTGTGTATTTCATTGGGGGAAAGACGCAAAGTAGGACGGTTTCTGGCGTATTCATCATCTTCGTATGGAACGACCGTATTAAGCCCGTCATTTCCACCCGAGAGCTGAACCACGACGAGAACAGTATCGCGTTCATTTCGCTGGTGTGCGGCAGCCATCATTGAACGTACCAGGAAGTTTGGTGCTGCGGGGGTGAGCGATAACAGGGCCGAGCTTCCTAATGTGGCCTTCAGGAAATTACGTCGGGTATAAGTCATGGTATTTTCTCCAAAATTTAAGCTAAGTGAAACTCAGGAAGCGTAACTACTGTATGAGTAAAGCTACGCAGCCTTCCTTCCAGCTCATCGATGTCGCTACCGGACTGTGCTTGCACCGTTTTCAATATGGACTCATGAACATCGGGAGCAAGGTTACTTTGCAGGAACAAATCCAGCTGGAATTGTGCAGCAGATTTGAGTGTCGAGCGTCCATACTTGTTGGATAGAACCCAGGGATTAAGTTTGTCGCCATACGGCCCCGAGCCTTGCATTAGCGCCAAAGCAAGATTGCTTCGCCCCACGAGTGTAGCGCTGTCAATCCAATGCCGTCCGCCGGCCCAGCCGTTTGCTGTTGGTGGATTGTAGAGATTCTGACCAAGACCGGCCAGGTCTTCCGCGAGTTGCGTTGTGGATACGACCTCTTCCATGGCTTTTACTATGCCCAGTGCGAACTCTATCGGGCTTTTAATCCGCCGACGATATGCCGCCTGGGAAAAGAATAAGTTGGAGCGGAGCATTGTCTCGGTGACTTTCATTATATCGTAATCTTTTGCGAAGGTTTCAGCTAGAGGGCTAATCATGGCCGCTTTGGGCTCCTCGGTTTCACAAATCAGCAAACGATACAACTTTCTGACCAGCATCTGCGAAGTGGCTGGTTGTTTAAGTACAATCCTCACCACATCGTCGCCTGTAAAATTGTCTCTTTCGCCAAGAACATCCTTTGTATTCATATCGTGTTCGCGAGAGATATAGCGAAGCCGGCTCCTCAGCACAAACCAGCCTGTAAAGGCCCGGGAAGCTTCTCTGACATCTTTTTCCTTGTAGTTACCGGCTCCCATGGTGAAGGTTTCCATGAGCGTCCGAGCGAAGTTCTCATTAGGTAGTGCTTTGCGGTTTGCATCTGCTCCAAGATAAATGAGTACTGCCGGATCATGTGAAATTGCTTGAAGCATGTCACCGAATGAATTCAGAGCATGACGGCGAAGAAGCCGGATGTGCTGCAGCATCAATTTTGGATTTTTAACCTTGTCGCTGTTGGTGGCGAAATGGCCATGCCAGAATAGTGTCATCTTTTCAAGTAACGGATGTGGTGTCTGAATAATCCGTCGAAGCCACCATGCTCTCAGGCTTTAATCGAACCGGCGGCAGAATTGTCATATCCGTCGTAGGTATCATTGAAAGCTGTCGTATCGGCTTGTGGCTTAAGCAGCTTATCAATGGTTCGCTGTGGCCCATCAGAGAGAGCCTGCTGAATTTGGTTCCAATCGGCACCGAAGGCTGCGCGTCGAAACAAATGTCCTGCCCGGGTAAGATTCCAGGGCTGTTGAGCATTCGGTTGGTATACAGCCCAGGCCCAAACGGGATCGGTCAGCTTTGCATCGATAGCGGAGCGAACTCGCTTTGATTGATGTTGGTCAGGTGGTTTCTCGATTTGCTCAATCATGAGTAACTCCTTTTAGATACTGACAACCAATATGCTGCGAAGCTTGAGTCCGTGGCAATGATTGTTAAAATCATATCCGTGGGTACTATAAGTTCAGCTTTATTTCCAGACTCGCCTGAGTTAGCCCCTCGTGTGTGCCGAGGCTCAACTTGGCGCGTTCAACTAACCTCACCAGTGTGATGAGCAAATCGATTCCTGCTTCTGCTTCTTCTTGTGTGCTGCCTTTCTTAACCATGTCGCTGCGTACCATTGTATCTCTGTTGGCTTTTAATATCGATGTCAACTGGGCTGTTTCGATTTCCACCTGGCTGTGGGTTCCGGCAATTGGTTTGACCTTATCTTTCATCTCCCGGTTCAAGGAATCGATAAGGTCTCGGGCTAAATCATCAGTAGAACTTAGAATTAGGTATTCACCCGGCATAGCCAGTGCAGGGCGAATATTGAATCGTTGTTCCAAATCATTTTTCTCGTCGAGCCCTGACGTCGAAAAGTAAGCCATTGAAAACTTTGTCCCTTCGTGGATTTTGCGGTCTATAATCAATCCCTGCATTGCCTGCTGGCCGCGAGTAAAGTTTATGAGGCCCAGTGCCTTTTGCCACGCCTCCTCAGCTATTTCGTTGAACTGCTCCGGATTCTGAAGCCGTAAAATGACGGCAAAGGCTGGGTATTGAATCTGAGGTGTGCCGATTGCGGAGTCGAATTCCTGCTCGGCCACCACAAAGCGAATTTCGGGTTTGGTTTCTGCCAGAACCTCGTTTGTCAAGTCACGCCCGCTGAAGAAGATGCCCATCATGTTCTCGAAGAAAATCAATCCTGATGTGCGCTCGGGGAAGAGTTCATCCTTGGCGGAGTAGAATTGGTGAAGATCGCGATAAAAACTTAATGCGGCTATTTGACGCGGTACCGACAGGTTTGGAAAAACACCTTCGCCCGGCTTTTTTGGTAATGCAAAGGCAGCGGGGCTTGACGCAGCTATTGTCTTGCTGTCAACAGATGCCCGAAAGACCAACGTGTTATCTTCAACGTGTAATCCCAGTGACAACCAATTCGAATCGCGTGTTGCTTCTAAAATTCCCGCGAAAGCCAGTGCCGCCAGAGGATTTTCGTTTTGTTGATTGAATATCTGAGCGACTTGTGGAATACCCATCAGGGGTTTGAGATTTACAAAGACTTTAGCGACTGCATCAGTCCCCGCGGTTCGTTTTGCGGCCTTGTAGGCTGGATTTGCTGCTACACTCGTTTTGTTTGCTTGTGAGCGATATTGCACAATGTCTTTAAGCCGCTTTGCTTTATTAGCAAAAATCAGCCGCTTTCCAATAATTGTGTGTGCTTCTTTTCCGTCAAATGTCCATGCTGTGAGACCCTGATACTCTTTGGATTTTACTGTATTATATTTACCCTTTTTCTCAGCTTCTGATCGAGCAATGTTGATGAAAAACTCGTGAAACCGCTCCAGCATCTTTTCATCCTCAGCGTCGATAATCAAAAACACCGTATCTTCAGGACACACCGCGAGTGTAATGCCGGCTCCCGTTAGTTTCTCGAGCGCTGTTCGCCAGTTTGTACCTAACGTGGTTTCAATAAAGCTGATTATATTAAAGAATTCCTGGACCTTTGGATTCAATACCTGTTGTTTGTAAAGTGGTAATGCTGTTATTGTAGCAGTTGCTTCGTCATTACAAAATGCTTCGAGCAGTGCTTTCGGCCTGGTTACTTCCAGCACAATTATCGCATCTTCTGGAATCCACTTAATGGCAGGGGGCAGGGTTTGTCCCACTGCTGAGGTGAACGACACAAAAGCTGATAACGTCAAGGCCAGTGCGATTACGAGTTTCCGGGACATGCTGTATCTCCTAAACATCTAACAAAATTATTAGTGTCTCATCTTAATATCAAGCATTATGCCAACTAAATGTTACCATTTTGTTACGGTTTTGTTACGGTTTTGTTTTTTCTTGATGCATGCGTCAAAAGTCCAAAAACAGAGCCCCGAACGTAAGTGAGGGGTCAAAAACGAAGGTTAATTGGCCGTTTCCGTACTTTTGGCGGTGGCATCTTTCTTGTGATTTTGTGTAATATTTTTTATTTCTGTACTTTCTCATATCCACCGGACAGTGGAATAAATCATAATAATTATAGAGCATTAACAAGCGGGAAATATCAATACTCACCAGATTGCGATAAGAAACAGCCACCGATTATTGTGTGGCAGCCAGGGCTCGTTGGCCTGGTAATCCGCGTTTGGTTCCGGGTGCATATCCAGCCATGGACGATCATGGCCTGGCCATGCTCTGGTGATGCCGTTTACGATAGCACCGGGTACAGCGCCGCGAGGATTCCCCGGGATGGCGTTATATCGATGATGATACTGAGGGGCAAAGACGCTCCCAACGCCTTCCATTGTGGAGACGCCGTAAGGATTTCTGCCCAGAATCCAGTGTACCTGGTTTTCCGCAATTATGCGGCCTTCTGTAAATCCAAGTTTTTCAAGCAAAATACCCTCGTAAGCAGTATCTAACAGTTCACGACTCTCGCCGACATACCAATTATTAACATCTCGATAATGGAGAAAGAATATGAGACTGCCGTCGTTGTCCCTGCGTCTTGTAATATTAAAAGGATTGTTGCAGATAATCCTGAGTTCCTCTAATCGCATTTTAGCAATTGATTTTATTTTAGGGACCAGCTTGTCCTTCGGAAAAGCAATCGCGTAATCAGCTAATTCACGAAAATCCGATGTGTTATTTTTGTCCTTTGGTAACAGCGTTCCCGTCCGTTTCCTGGCTGCATCACGATATACCTGCTTTTGGGTTGCTTTATAGAGAGCCAGGATTGCCGGCATATTACCGCCGTGTTTTTGGAAGAGACGTTCCGCGATAACAAGGTATTTGGGTACATATTTTCCCAGTAGTGCGAAGCCGGGCATGCAGGCGGAAGCGTTTACCCTGTTATCGCGAACGCGGCGTTCGTCGCCGGTGCTGGGTAAATTGTCGGTTTCTTTTTCCGGCTTACCCCAATAGCCGTAACCGGAGCTTATTGTTGCTATCATATCCAGAGTTTCTGGATTTATACATTTCTCTAAAAACTCAGCGCCCCAGACAGCTTCATCTAAAATATCCGCTTGGCCGTTTGCATCCTGGTCGAATTTGTCAAAAAAGTCTCTGCGATTATCGTAAGCAAAAGCCAAAGCGTACACGGATTCGGGTGTATAGCCATTATATTTATTATAATCACCTGCATCATGCCAGCCGCCGGCTAAGTCTTTATAACTGCCGTCAGGCATCCGGGCGTCATCGAGGTGGCAGGCACCGTGGAAAGAAGGAATGGACATACCGCAACGCTGATAATAAAAGAATCGATAGGCTATTTCACTTGTTTTTGATACCAATAGATTGTTACGAATTTCAAAAGGCGGAGAATAATAAGCTTTTCTGTTAATTACAGTTTCAACAACATAACGACCCGGTGTCTTAAAGACCGAAAAATCTCCTTGCCAGTGATATAAATCCCACTGGGGGAAATAGCCAAGCTCTTTGAACTTTCCAGTAAATGCTTTTGTATTATTTTTAAGATTTATTAGCGAAAAAGAGCCCGGAGGTTGACGCAGAGAAGTCGACGATTGAAGTATGAAGCCCTTCGCATTTGATTGTGTTTCATAACCAAGCTGGTCAACTAATATATCTATGTGTGGATTACGATTGAAATAAATTTCTGCATCATCGATATAAAATGGCTTGGAATCCCTGGCTGTTACGGCAATTTGAACCTGCCGGGCAGTATGGCACCGCACAGCATGCAGAGAATATTTATACCAGCCGTTTTCACTTTCGACCGGTTGACTGACTGCTTGTTCGGCTATCTTAATAAATGGAGTGCGGTTTCGACGGGTGTACCAAATCGCCTTCAGGGTGATTTCTTGATCGGGTGCTTTCTTTATCCAAACAGATGCATCGCAGGAAAATATGTCCTGGTCTAAACGCAAGGCGATTGTTCTTGCACCGCTGACGCCGACATTAGTGATGTTATTTCTGACCTCCTCGCCGGCATTGTATTGGCTGTAATATATCGTTCCCTTAAAAACATTTGAATTAGTTGTTACTCTCAGCGATTTCTTTCCCGTACGAGCGATATCTTCTACAATTCTTATTTCACTGCTGCCGTCTTCTGCTACAACACCTATCGGGAACCAGCCGCCATAATTACACAGATTCGTTTTGATTTTTGTTAAATCGTTTTCAAATGAATAATTAGGTGCGATATTCATTTTTTCTGATTCCGCTCTTGCTTGGGTTGTCGGGAAAAATGAGATAAAGGTGAAGAGGGAAATAACAGAAAGCAATAATATAAGTCTTGTGGAAAATAATTGATTCATATCCGTACCTGCTTCTTAAGTTTATTAAATGTTACTTGAACTGCAATGGTAAAAGAACCGAGCATTTAATGTAGTGACTTATTGCATAGTTCACTACTTATTCATATTAGCTGATTACTTCCTACTTGGGCCACTTTGCGTTGCGAATATCACGCAATACCAGCTTGCTCGGGTCAATGACCACGTAGTTGATCTTTTCGCGCCGCCACGTGTAGGTAATATGAACAAGGCCGTCGGAGGCCTGGATTGCTGCAGGGTAGGCGCCGTAGGCCTTTTTTTCGCCTATAGTGACACTGTCTTCCAGTTTCAGAGCCGCCTTCCAGTTCTTACCATCGGTCGAGACCGCCACGTTCAATTGGTCTCTTCCTCTCGTTGAGTGGTTATATACCAGAAGCTGACGTCCATCTTTCATAGTAACAGCATCGATGCCGGCGCTTGGATTGGGTAGTATCGAGGGCACTAACGGACTCCACGTTTTTCCTCCATTGCTTGACCACGATTGACGCAGGTTCCCGCGACTGCGGCAAAGAATCTGGAGCTTTCCGTCCGGGTAAGTGAGAATGGTTGGCTGAATTACGGGAAACTCCTTGCCGTCGTTAAGTGCTTCTGTTCTACTCCAGGTTTTGCCGAGGTCTGGTGTAATTTCCATATGCACTCGCCATCCCTTGTCTTCCGTACTCGATCCGCAAAGCAGCATTCCATCAGGGAGTTTGACCGGTTTGGCCCTGACAGGTCCAAGGATACCTTCAGGCAGCCGCCGCGGTTCAGACCATGTTTTGCCCTGATTGTTTGATACGGTCAGCATTCCCCACCAGCTTGATGGAGTGGGCCCGACCTTATAGAACAAAAGTAGCTGTCCATTGTCGGCCTGATACAGCACGGGATTCCAGCAGGGATGTCGCTCTTGCTTATTTGTAGGCAGCCGGCTGAATTGAATCCCGTCTGCAACCTCGACCGGCTCCGACCAGGCAGAGCTACCTTTTGGCTTAATACTTATCCATATCCCGACGTCTTTATTACCTTCATCGGTGCCTGCGAAATAGGCCGAGATGAAGTTGTCTTGTGTTTCTACTATTGTTGAGGCGTGACTTGAGCGAAACGGTGCCTTCTCGAAGAGAAACTTCGCCTCGACAATGCCCGGCTGTTCCATAAGATTGGGGATTAAACTATTTCTGTTACCTGATGCAAAATTCGTAGTCATTGGTGTTAGGATTAAGATTGCGAAAATAGTAAATCTTGCTTTGTTGTTCATCATTTACTCCTCATACATTTAACAAGGTTAATATCCTGATAAGTATATTGTATTAATTATGGTTTGCAAGGAAACAGTGCCGTGTTCATATTAAAACTGTTACTTTAGCTATATATGGTTTACCCACTAAAAAAACTGGACTGGAGCGGCGGATTTGATTATAATGCAATTCAACCAGATCGTAAGTAAACTGACTTGATATGAAATATCAAACATCTATTATCATTCGAAGAGGAGATACCCAAATGAAACAGCAAATCGCAACGAGAAATACTGGGCGTGAATTGGTATGTTTTCGTACTCTTATTGCTTTTTTCACTTTTCTTATTTTATTTGTTGTTTGCGATGTTGGTATCGCAAGGGATTGGGGTACTTATCGATCTGAGATAACACGAAGCGGGATGACCTCTGAAACCGTTGGCCCGAGGCTCTTCCTGCAATGGAAATATATCCCCAACCATCAGCCCAAACCCGCATGGCCGATGCCCGCGGAAGAGCTGCCGAGAATGCACAATGATAATGCGTATCATGTTGTAATGGCTGATAACAATGTTTATTTCGGTTGCAGTATTACAAACAAGGTTTATTCAATTGATGCGAATAAAGGCAATATACGCTGGGAGTTTTTTACCCAGGGGCCGGTTCGTTTTGCTCCCACTGTTTATAATGGCAGTGTTTATGTGGGTTCTGATGATGGTTATGTATATTGTCTTGATGCCGAAGACGGCTCGCTTATTTGGAAATATCGGGCCGGACCCAGTGATGAAAAGGTTATTGGAAACGGTAGGATGATATCTCTATGGCCGGTGAGGACCAGCGTCCTGGTTGACAAGGGGATTGTTTATTTCGCGGCAGGTGTTTTTCCGTATGAAGGATTATACATTTGCGCTCTCAGTGCTGATGATGGTTCCGTAGTCTGGAGAAACGATACTATCGGTGACCGTGCACACGAGTTGGAATTCGGCGGGATATCGCCACATGGTTATCTGGTTGCGTCTCAGGATGTCCTTTATGTTCCTTCCGGTCGGTCTATGCCGGCTGCCTTCGACCGCAAAACGGGAAAATTCCTATTCTGTGCTGCTCCCGGCGGCAAGCGTGGGGGAACGTGGGCGCTGATAGATAATGACAAGCTTATCTCCGGCGATGATTACTCCGGAAAGCCTCACAAAGTCACTTACGATGCGAAAACCGGAAGGCGGGAAGGAGAGGCTTTTGCATGGTTTCCCGGGATTGATATGGTTCTTACTCGTGAGGTATCATATGTATTAGCCAAAGATCGGATTTATGCTATTAACCGGCCCAAGTATAACAGGGCTGTAAGAGAAGCTAACGGACTGGCAAGTGAACGTAAAAAACTGGCAATCCAACTATCAAGCTTGAAGAGCGAACTAAAATCAGCCAATGATAACGCCGGTAAAAGAATAAAAAGGCAACTTGATGAACTAAACCGCAAGGATGCTTCTATGGCCGCGGAAGAAAAGCGATTAAAAGATTCAAGCTATGAATGGCACTATGCAAGACGGGGGCTTCGCTCGATAATATTGGCCGGTAATGTTGTTTTCGCCGGGGGTGAAGGATTTGTAGTTGGTATTGATTCGAAAAGCGGCAGAGAAATGTGGAAGAGTGATGTGAGTGGTGCTGCGGTCGGATTGGCTGCCTCCGGTGGCCGTCTGATTGTAAGTAGCGACAAAGGTCCTGTTTACTGCTTCAGCGAGACAGAAGTTGATGCGGCCAAAGAAATCAAACAGGAAATAAAAGCAGAGCCCTTTCCTAACGATTCACTTACTGAAACATACGAGGCCGCTGCGGAAAAAATCTTAGCCGAAAGCGGCATAAAGAAGGGATATGCTTTGATGCTGGATTGTAATCAGGGGCGGCTTGCTTATGAATTGGCTAAAAGGACAGAATTAAAAATAGTCGGTCTGGAAAAAGATCCGGAAAAATTATCCTCTGCCCGAAAATATCTTGATGAGGCCGGCTTGTTGGGAAAGCAAGTAGTAGTTGAGCCTTGGGACATGGAGTCCCTGCCTGACTATTTCGCCAACCTGATTGTTTCCGACGGAATGCTCATCACTGGCAATACCTCCGGAACGACAGAAGAAGGGCAGCGTATTTTACGTCCATGGGGAGGCACTGCGTGTCTGAGTTTTCATCGCGATGGAGATGTCGTCTGGAGAAAATATGTCCGTGGACCTCTGGAAGGTGCTGGTGCCTGGAAACAACAATATGGTGATCCACAAAACACAGCCTGTTCAGACGATGAATTAGTATATGGTCCTTTGGGAGTTCTCTGGTATGGAGAGCCCGGTCCACAGGGAATGACCGAGCGCCACGCCCGTGCGCAAAGTCCCGTCTCAATGGATGGCCGTCTATTTATGCAGGGTGAAGAGCTAATCATGGCTGTTGATGCTTTCAACGGAACATTGCTGTGGAGAAGGGAGATTCCGGGAGCGGTACGTGTGAAAATCAAGGCCGATTCTGGAAATCTGGTTGTAACGGAGAACGGTCTTTATATTGCTGCTCATGATAAATGTTACCGCCTTGATCCGGCGACGGGCCGGACAATGCGTGAATATAAAATTCCATCCTCTTCTGATGGGACTCCTCGCCGATGGGGTTATATATCAGTCATCGATAATATTCTGTACGGCTCGGCTGCCACAGCCATGGATGAAGATTACGGTGCTGTTTTGAAGCGTTTCGTGGAAAATGGGAAGTGGAAAAATATTGAAAATGTCACCGAAGAGTACAGAAAACGGTATGAGTATTACAAAAAGCAATATTCTGAACCAAAGGATTTGCTGATGGCGGCACAAAGGTCGGGTGCTATGTACAGCTCAATGACATCTTTTGCCCGAGGAGGGGAATTCCTTCAGACAAACGCTGTGACAGACAACTTAATGGTAAGCGACAGAATATTCGCTATGGATACGGAAACGGGCGAGTTGCTTTGGAATCGCAATGGGAAAAAGATTGCTAACATAACAATCACGCTCGGTGATGGTAAAATCTTCTATGCCGACAGCGAAATAAAAGAAAGCCAAAGAAGCCGTGCCCTGAAGAGAAGGCGAAAACTAATAAAAGAGGATACTTATAAAGAAAGAGCCGGAATTCTTGAAGAACTAAGAGAAAAGAAAAAGTTTTTAGCCGAGAAGCTTAAGGAAAACAAATCATATGGCCAGAAAGCTCAGGTTGAATATCTAATTAGTTCCTTGAAAGCCGAGTTGTTCAAGGAAGAACATCCGGAAGGGAGTTTGACTTATGATGATGCCGACGTAAGGAATGTTTATGCTCTTAATGCTGTAACAGGCGAGTTAATCTGGAGACAACCGATCGATTTAACAGGATGCTGTGGCGACAAGATGGGAGCCGCCTTTAGCAGCGGATTGCTCTTATTTTTCGGCAATCACGGCAACCACGATGCATGGAGATTCAGAGAAGGCGGTATGAAGTGGCGTCGCATAACGGCGTTATCCGGTGAGAAGGGCGATATGGTATGGTCTCGTGCTCTGAACTACCGCACAAGGCCGGTCATTGTCGCAGATAAAATCATCCTGGAGCCTCAAGCCTGTGAACTTCAGACAGGTGAGATTGTCATGCGAGATCATCCAATCACTGGTGAGCAGGTACCATGGGAATTTTTACGACCCGGCCACACCTGCGGTATCACTGCTGCTTCTGCGAAGGGGATTTTCTATCGCTCGGCCTGCACGGCGTTTTATGACCTGGAGAGAGACGATGGAGTCACTATATTTGGTGCCTACCGACCAGGTTGCGCTATTAGTGTTATACCGGCAGGGGGATTATTGCTTTCTCAGGAGGCAGCGGCCGGCTGCACATGCTCATATCCGGTCCGTTGCTCATTGGCTTTGAAACGTAAACCAAACAGAACTCAACCCTGGGCGGTCTATGTTACACCCGGAAAGCTCAGCCCTGTTAAACGTTTTGCCATTAATTTCGGTGCCTCAGCGGACATGAAGGATGATGATGGAACTGTATGGTTCGGCTATCCAAATCCGAAAACCGGTTCGTATAATCACTTCCCCAATTACGGCGTTAAGTTTGATCTCAATGCTCAGACCTTGCCTGGAATGGGATATTTCAGTCGTGATTTCAAAGGCGTTTACATAGCTGGGACTGACAAGCCCTGGCTATTCACATCCGGCTGTCAGGGTATGACACGTTGCGAAGTGCCGCTGACTGATGATGCTGCCGGGCAAAAAGCTACAACTTACACTGTCCGCCTTGGATTTAACGCACTGCCGGATGACAAAGAAGGCCAGCGTGT
>DAOUVA010000093.1 GCA_030667885.1 Phycisphaerae bacterium | reverse complement strand
TATACTTTTCCAGCAGCTTCGTCAGCCGCTCAACGATTTGGGGATGTTTACTCCATAAGTTGTTGCTTTCGACTAAATCATCTTCGAGATTATAAAGCTGTCCCTTTGGCCCACCCTGTTTGGGCTCGATTCTTTTGGGCTTGCTGAAGCCGCCGGAGCCGAGGCCTAATATGAGCTTCCACTTTCCCTGCCGGATGGAAAATACACCCATGCTGGAATGGTGTACAATAGCCTCGCGTATCGGCTTATTGAGCTTTTGACCTGACAGGGCGGGCAGTAAATTGAAACTGTCTTCGCCGGCATTACTGGGGAGTTTTGCTCCGACAATCGCCGCACAGGTCGCCATTAAATCCGTAAGACAGATAATTTAATCGCTCGTGGTGCCGGCAGGAATTTTGCCAGGCCAACGGGCGATAAACGGTTCGCGATGGCCACCCTCCCAAGTGTCGGCCTTGATACCGCGCAAATCACCACTGGGATAGTGACCGTAAATTTCTATAATCGAATATGGGTCCCGCTTGATTTTTGTCCGGCCCGGCGAGCCGTTGTCACTGGTAACGATAATCAACGTATTACCGGTAAGACCGTTGCGCTGCAGAGCCTTGACAACCTGCCCGACCGTCCAGTCAACTTCCACGACAAAGTCGCCATAGCCTCCCGCCTTACTTCGCCCTTTGACAAAATCCGCCGGGGCGATGGGACAGTGCGGCGCCGGCAGGGGGAAGTACATAAAGAAAGGTTTGTCCGGTGACGTACTGGTATGTTCATCGATGTACTTCACCGCTTTTTCAGTGAGCTTTGGCAGAACCTCCACATGCTTAAAGCCCGGCGCGATTGCTCCGGCCCGCCACCATCCGTCTTCGCTGGCCTTGCCGGCTTCAGTTGTTAATGTGGGTTTTTCAACCGGCCGGTCATTCTCGACATAGCAGTAGGGGGTCATATCCAGTGACGCAGGGATCCCGTAAAAATAATCAAAGCCAAGTGCATTGGGACCGGGAACGAGCGGTTTATCGTAATCTGTCTTTTTAGCGTTGCCCAAGCCGAGATGCCACTTGCCGAAACAAGAGGTGGCATAACCATTTTGTTTTAGCATTGATGCGACTGTCATCCGCTTAGTATCGATTAAAGCCGGTGAATAACCGCCGAGAACGCCCCTTTTCAGCCGGCTTCGCCAGCAGTATCGCCCCGTCAGCACACCATAGCGGGTAGGGGTGCAGACCGCAGAGGGGGAGTGGGCATCTGTAAAACGCATACCTTCGGCTGCCAGGCGGTCCATATTAGGCGTTGGAATCTTCGATTTTTTATTGTAGCAGCCGAGGTCACCATAGCCCATATCGTCGGCCATAATAAAAACAATATTAGGCTTTTTTGAGCCTGCAATACCGCTACCTGACTGTTCGCCATCGGCAAAATCCGGCATTGCCAATGATGCTATCCCAATACCTGCTGCTTTTAAGAAATTGCGTCGATTCATATCCTGCCTCATCAATATTTTTAAATTGTATCAACTTCACAGATTATTTAATCCCCAAGAGCACAACAGATTTGGGCGGCAGCGTTACTGTTAAAATATCATCTTCAAAATCAAATTTATCGAAGGCATCTGGTTGGACCGCTTCCGGATTATCAAAAGTATTGTGCGCGTTCATAGCACCTGCTGTTAATGCCCGGCCGATTATGCTTGAAGGTCTTGTTCCCTGAAGGTCGCAAACAAGTTCTGCTGATTTTGTGGGATCCAGATTGCAAAGCGTTATATGAATCTTTCCCGAGGTATCTTTGGACGCCGAAACATTGATTGACGGAATTTTTTCATCCCCGAGCTGATAATCGCCGCATTGCAGTTCAACAGGAAGCATCACAGCATCATGATGGACCTTGTACATCTCAAAAACGTGATAGGTCGGCGTCAGGACCATCTCTTCGTCTTTAGTCAGAATCATCGCCTGCAGGACATTAACGGTTTGAGCAATGTTTGCCATCTTCACACGGTCGCAGTGATTGTTGAAAGCGTTGAGGAATATGCCGGTTGAGACTGCATCCCGGATGGTGTTTTGCTGGTACAGGAAACCTGGGTTGGTGCCGGGTTCGGTGTCCCACCACGTACCCCACTCATCTACGAATAAACCGATGCGTTTGCGCGGATCAAACCGATCCATTATCTCGATATTATTCTTCAGTAACGGGTTGATAGTCAGCGTATTTTTCATCAATGCAAACCATTCCGCCTCATCGAACTGTGTCGCGCTTCCCTTTTTAGTCCAGTTGCCCGTTCCCCGGACATAGTGATGAAGACTAATCGCATTCATTCTTCGATGAGAACGTTCCATAACGGTTGTCATCCACGGGTAGTTCTCGCTGCCGGGCCCGCACGCAATTTTGACAATACGGTTGCCGGAATAGCTGCGCACATAGGTTTGGAAGCGATTATACAGGTCGGCGTAATATTCCGGTGACATATTCCCGCCGCAACCCCAGTTCTCATTACCCACGCCAAAATACTTTACCCGCCATGGCTTGTCACGACCATTGAACCGTCGAAGGTTGGCCATTTCGCTATCGGCATCGGACGTCATATATTCGACCCAGTCCTGCATCTCTTCGACAGTACCGGAGCCAACGTTACCTGCAACGTACGCCTCGCATTCAAGCTGTTCACACAAATCCAGAAACTCATGAGTACCAAAGGCGTTGGTTTCTTTGACCATGCCCCAATGGGTATTTATCATACTGGGTCGTTGTTGGCGTGGGCCTATACCTTCTTTCCAGTGATACTCGTCGGCAAAGCAACCGCCCGGCCAGCGCAGCACCGGTATCTTAATCCGCCTTAAAGCCTCGACTACGTCATTACGAATACCGCGTGTGTTCGGAATGTCAGAATCCTCACCGACCCATAAACCATCGTAGATACACCTGCCCAAGTGCTCAGAGAAGTGGCCGTAAATATTTTTGTTAATAGTGTCCTTTCCTTTGTCGGTATGAATAACCAGCTTGTTTATACCTCGTTCTTGCCGCTGCGTTTTATCTGCAGAAGACATTGAGGCACAACCGGCGGTTAAAACTAAAATCATAAGGCAAATTATCCCTGTATTTTTTACCATTACAAAGAACCATCTCTTCAGCTTATTAAGCTTCATTTTCATACCTTTTCAAATAAAATCAGGAGTTTAGCGGGCACAAGAAACCAGGGACTCACTTAAGCTTATGGTCCGACGGTTTCAGGCCTTTTTTATATTTACCCATACCAATTTGATTGGGTTTATACTCGCCGACAAAATCGACATTACTTTTGGCCGGAATCTCATCTTCCATTCCCATCGCCCAGAAGCAGGCATTGACGAGCAGACGACGAAAACCTTCACTCTCGAAGTCAAACGAGTGTCCCATTGTCGTTGTGAAAACGCGGGCGGCCTTGCCTTTTTCACCCGTGTAGGTCTTTGTCCAGGCAACAGGCACCAGTTTCTTATCCGGATTAGGTTTATCTTCAGCCTCCATACCGGAAAGAACCTGCCCCATAATCAAAGGCTTGCTGTCGCCGGTCAGCGTCGTTAAGCTATAAACATCGGAAGGACCCCAGATATCTTCAACACCTTTTACTATCGGGTGGCTTTCCATACCTTCTGCGATAAGCCCGCGGGTACTTTCCACATTGTGATGTCCATAGTGATTAATCCACGTCTCGCCTAAAACCTGCCGACCATATCCGCCGTCCAATTCCTTGCTTCGAAAACTGTATTTGGCGTAGGGGCCATTTTTATTCCTGGTGTAATTGAAAGCATGCGTGGCTGTCCTCAAACCTATAATGGGCTTACCGGAGTTCGTATAGTCAATGATGTATTTCATCTGCTCATCAGGAAGCTCACGGAAACGCAGGAACATCACCATCAGGTCGGCCTTTTCGAGAGCTTTTAGCCCGGGAATGTTATCAAGTGTACTCGGGTCTATCTCGCCGGTCTCTTTATTTACGGCAAACAGCATGGTGCACTTAAAACCCTGCCGAACAGCTAATATCTTGGCAAGCTGGGGCATCAGGTCCTCCGAGCGGTATTCATCATCGCCAATGACAAAAACAATGTGTTTGCCCTTGCCCGGGCCTCTGCGCCCTCTGAGAACTACCCCTGACTGGGCGTCAACCACACCGGCTAAAAGGAAGGTCAATAACATGAAAACCATCGCAAAAAGATTAATGGAATGTTTTGTCTTGTTCATCTTCATCTCCTTTAACATTTACTCGGTAATAGTTAAATTCACAGACAGGTTTGGAGTATAACAAATCCTGTCTTGTTTTTCAACCCCTTCAACCATACCATGCATTTTTCTATTGTTACTCATAAATTCATCTGCATATATTTTTCAAAAAATAGTCATATCAGTTTGTTTTTCGACACAAATTTTGATATATTAGTACAATTGAATTTCAGCTTGCGACAATGGGCAGTTTCAAAATGGGAAATATGAAATTTAGGAGAGGTATTATGAGCAGAAGGTTATATTTTTCACACTTTTTAAGTTTAGCGTTAATACTATGCCTGGTGTGGACTGCTTTTACCCAGGCCGGGGACAAGCCAAAAACTCTTGATACCGACCCGAATCTTGCCGGTTGGTGGAAGTTCGATGAGACATCGGGCATAATCGCTGCGGACTCTTCGAAACACAACCGCAAGGGCACCCTCAAGGAAGGTATATCTTTCGAAAAAGATTCTGCCTCAGGCCGGATATCAAAAGCTCTGAAGTTCGGCCGCGGCGATGGTTTCGTACAGATAGCCAAATACAAAGGCGTTACAGGAACGCGGCCCCGAACCGTAGCAGCATGGTGCAGGACGGCAGAAACAAAAGGCGAAATCATATCCTGGGGCATGGACGATTTCGGCAAGATGTTTACATTCTGTTTTATTAGAGGCCGTGTCGGCATAAGACCCAACGGTGGATATCTATATATCAACGAAGAGACCGACGACGACCGGTGGCATCATTTAGCAGCAGTAGTGGAAGAGGCGGAACTGCCGAACCTCTATGATGATGTTAAACTTTATAAGGATGGGGTCCTTGCCGAAATCCATGACATCGGACTTTTGGACCTCTGGCCTATTGACACCGGTAGTGAGTTAGACGTCACCATAGGCGACGGATTCAAAGGAACAATCGACGATGTCCGTCTCTACGACCGTGCTCTTTCAGAGGATGAAATAAACGCCATCTTTAAATTGCAGACTAATAAACCGTTAACCAAATCAAAATGAAAATCTCTAAGACGTGAAAGGAGATAAACAATGGACAATAATAAAGTTACTCGACGCCGATTTATGCGAGACAGTGCAATAAAAGCTGCAGGTGTAGCAGTTGGTCTCGGAGCCCTTGGTCAAAATGCCGGTGCAGCTCCAGTCAATACATCTAAAATTCTCAACTACAACCAGAATATGGAATATCGCCGGCAGGGCAAGACCAATCTTATGGTCTCCGCTGTTTGCCTCGGCGGACACTCCAGAAGCAAACAGGCCGAACGCAATGATATTGTCAGCCGTGCCATAGACGTCGGTATTAATTACATCGATGCATGCACGAGAGGCGAGGTCATCAGAGATTCCAAAGCCCTTAAAGGACGCCGCGACAAAATGTATCTGGCACTTTCACATTGCGGCAAAGAAGCACGCGAGGAAGAATACCGCACCACCAAAAAACTGATGGAAGTGCTTGATGGATTGCTGAAAGAATCAAATCAGGAATATACTGATTTATGGCGCATCACCTGTTACGAACCGGGCGGAAGACATTCATTCAACACTTCCTGTGAAATTGTCGGTGCTCTGGAAAAAGCCAAAAAACAGGGCAAGGCCCGTTTCATCGGATTCTCAACTCACGACCGTAAATGGATCAAATTTATGATTGAGTATTTCCCGCAAATTGATTGTGTCTGTTTCCCGTTCACTACGATGAGTAAGCGTGCCCCGAAAGACAGCGTTTTCGAAACCCTCAAAAAGCAGGATGTCGGCGCCTTCGGCATCAAACCTTTTGCCGCCGGCTCACTCTTCAGTAGAGGTGACCAGACAGAAAAGGATCGACGCGCCCGCCTGGCCATTCGATACATATTGAACACCAATACTGTAATTCCAATCCCGGGAATGAACAGCATGCGTTATGTTGATAATGTCGCAAAGGCCGTTATGGAACGCCGACAGCTTGACATAAAGGAAAAGGCTGAACTGGACAACGTAAACAAAGAGGCCATGGCAGCACTGCCGAGCAATTATCAGTGGCTCAAGAACTGGCAGTATGTCTAAAGGATAAACTTTGTCCAATTAGCAGTTCGTTATGTGCCAAAAAATAGTGCCCGTCTTGGCGTCTAAATTAATACAAGGACAGTAAAGTATGAAATATTTTTTCGCGATGCTCATTCTTGCCGCATTAGTGATTGCCGGATCATGTTGTCAAAACGTAAAGTCAACACAAAAAGAACAGGCAAAACCGGAACCGGTAACCAGTATAGAGCCCGTAACATCCACAGAAGCCGCAACGGAGGATGAACCGCTACTTTTGCTCGATGATGAACCTCTATTGCTGCTTGATGATGAACCTCTATTGTTACTTGATGACGAGCCGGATGAAAGCTCGTCATCCGGACCGATGGCTGATAATAGCCGCTGCTTTGTCTGCCACGTTAATTACATGCAGGAAAATATCGCCGTTACTCACGCACGTCAGAACATGGGCTGCGCTAATTGTCACGGCGAGTCCGACGAACACATCGCTGATGAATCCTGGGCATCAGGCGGAAACGGCACAGCACCTGACATAATGTATCCGCGGGAAAAGATTAATCCATTCTGTATGGGTTGCCATACTAAGGACAAAATCGACACAGAACAACACAAGCCCCTCTTCGCAGACAATAACGATAAAAAATATTGTACCGATTGCCACGGCGAGCACCGCCTGACAGATCGTAAATGCAAATGGAAATAGTGTTACCTTATATCGCGGATTTTATTGTACGGGAAAAAAACAGGCCCCTTACTGCCGCTAATATTCCTTGAAATTTCTCATCCATTCCGGCCAACCACTTGCCGTTATACCACCTGCTGTAGTCCACGGACCATTTGTATCGAACTCTTTGTGCCATTTGAGTTTCCACAACTCCTTAAGTCCCACCTTCCTGACGGACCAGTCCATGAAAACTTGATTTACAAACCCGTTGTGTCGGTTGATGGCGAAATGCATCATTTCCGAGCTATAGCTGACCCACTGACCGTCATAATCGGGAGGATCGCCGCGACTGCCGTTTTCGTAAGGTCCGCCTCCTCTCCACATCGCATCCCCTAATACGGGCGCATAAGCCGCACCCTTGGCATTAGGCGTCCTCCAGTTCCATTCCGTAGGGCGACTCTGAATATTCGCAACTCCCGCCGGTGGATGATAAATCCAGTTATTTCCCCCATAGCTGGGCTCTTCACCGCCTCCAGTGGTTCCACTTCCACCTATCGGCATATAGTACGTATGGAATGGACCACCCCATTCTTCTCCGGTAGGCAGTCTCTTGGTGGCCATTGGACACCTGAGAATTTTTGTCTTTGTCGCGTATAAAGAACGCAAACATATAATCCATTCACCCCGATGCCACCCGGAGCCGCCAACCTGGCCTACACTGAAATAACCGTCGTTATCCTCACAATACATCGACCAGATAATCCCCCATTGTTTCAGCAGCGCCTGACAGGAAACTGTCCTCGCCTGGTTCCTCGCTCTTTGCAGAGCAGGCATCAATACCGCCATTAACAATGCAATAATGGCAATTACAACCAACAATTCTATTAATGTGAACCCTCTTGACTTGTACATATAACCACCTTCCATTTCTGACTACATTTTTTATAACTTCAATAAGATGCGCGAAATGTTCCTCCTGTTTCATATGGTTTTGTATTTTTTCCTGAATGCCATTTCAGAACATATTATACATCATATCATTTTTCTCTACCAATAAAAAAAGCTTTCAAGCGGGATTCATCGCTAATTTTTCCTTGACGAGAAGGTATGGATTTTGGTATAGATTATATAGGAAGGCGTTAAATTTCAGTCTTCCGGCAGGGCAGGTCTACCTGATTTTAGGATGAATTATTTTAGCCGAGAGGTGGTGAGTGAAGTATTGAGTTTAAGTAACGACTTTGTACTTCGAAGGTAAATATTTTTGCATTTCAAATAACATTTTAACACCGGGCTTTTGAAAGAAGGAGGTAGTGGCAGATCAGAAGGAATAATCTTTTTGTGTAGAGAAGAATCTTAAATGCTTATTGAAGAAAATCCCGACTTGTCGGGATTTTGGTGTGCGACCTAAACATGATTTATTATTTAACTCTTTTATATAAGGAAAAGCGGATTATGCAGAGAAAAATAACTAACTTGATTTTTCTGGGTTTGGCGCTGGCCTTGATTTCGGCGAGCACAGCCATGGCTTTTGATTTAAATGATCCTGATCTCGTCGCTTATTGGCCGTTTGATGAAGGAGCAGGTACAGTCGCTAATGATCTATCCCAAAATGGCTATGACGGCACCCTTGTTGGCGGTACGTCCTGGACTGATGGTATTTACGGAAGCGCTTTACAGTTCAATGGAAGCGATGCATATGTGGAAACCGGTCAGACTTTTCTCAACGCCCTTAACGGATTCACATTGGCCGGTTGGGTCAGCGCGAGCAATGTCGGTTCTTATGCCAGCCTTTTTGGCCAGAATGACTTAGTAGAGTTTGGATTTACATCGGAGAACGGCGGTCAGCTCGGAACCTGGATGGTCGGCAATGATTGGGCGTTTATTGGTGCAGACTATCCCTTTACATATCCTTCCTGGCACCATGTGGTTTTAGCAGGAGACGCGTCAAGAGTTGTAATCTACATCGACGGCCAGGAGGCAGCAAGCGACGAAGGGGGTATGGTGAGCGGCAGCTCCGGATTTCCATTCAAGATCGGTGCGGGTGTCTTTAACACAGACGGAGATCCGTTTCTGGGAGAAATTGATGATGTCTGGCTCTTCAGCCGTGCATTAAATCAGGAGGAGATTCAGAGCCTGATGCCGGCTTCCGGAGGATACCCATATGCTTTGCATCCACTCCCGGAAGATGGCGCTGTACATGAGGACACGTGGATTAATCTTGGCTGGCGGGCGGGGGATTTAGCCGCCTCACACGATGTATATATAGGCGATAATTTTGACGACGTGAACAACGGCACAGGTGACACATTTCGGGGCAACCAGGCAGACACTTTTATTGTTGCCGGTTTTTCCGGATTTGCTATTCCGGATGGTCTTGTTCCGGGCACGACGTACTACTGGCGAATCGACGAGGTAAATGACGCAGAGCCGAACAGTCCTTGGAAGGGTAAAGTCTGGAGCTTTGCAATTGCTCCCAAAACCGCCTATGAGCCCAATCCGGCTGATGGTGGGGATTCTGTAGCTCTGGATGTACAACTTAGCTGGACACCAGGCTTCGGTTCGAAACTACACACTGTATATTTTGGTGACAATTTTGAAGAAGTTAACAATGCAGCCGGCGGTCTTCCTCAAGGAACTGTTACATATACTCATGGTCCACTTGAATTGGCTAAGACTTACTACTGGCGTATCGATGAGTTTGATGTTGTCGAAACGCATAAAGGCGACGTCTGGAGCTTTACAACTGTGGGCGCTGTCGGAAGCCCGGAACCGGCTAAAGGTGCTGTGGATGTAATGCAGACACCTGTTCTCACCTGGGTGCCGGGAGTTTTTGCCGATACACATGATATCTATTTCGGCACCGACGAAGAAGCTGTGAAGAACGCCGACACGAGTTCGCCTGAGTATAAAGGCAGCGGAAATCTTGGTTCAGAGAGCTATGACGCTGGTAGCCTCAAATGGAATACTACCTACTATTGGCGAATTGATGAGGCTAATAACACCAACGCCGACAGTCCATGGACAGGCCTTCTCTGGAGCTTCACCACGGCTAACTTCCTGATTGTGGACGATATGGAGAGCTACAATGACATTAATGAAGGTGAGCCCGGAAGCAACAGGATATATCTGGCCTGGGTGGACGGATTCGACAATCCGGCTATAAACGGCTCTGTCGTTGGTAATGATCCTCCTCCCATTGCAGAGCAGACTATCGTTCACGGCGGTTTGCAGTCGATGCCGATGTTCTACGATAATGCTGTCGGTAAATCTGAAGCAACTTTAACATTGACTTCCAATCGTGACTGGACCGTGAACGGTGTCAACACACTGACGATTTGGTTCAGAGGCAGTGCGGATAATGCTGCTGAGACGCTGTATGTTGTTCTAAATGGCAGCGCTGCTGTTACCAATGATAATCCTAACGCGGCACAGGTAACGGCCTGGACCGAATGGACTATCGACTTGCAGGCATTCGGTGTGAACCTTACGAATGTCAATACGATTACTCTCGGCTTCGGCAACAGGAGCAATCCTGTAGCCGGTGGCGCAGGTATGGTATTCTTCGATGATATTCGCCTGTACCCACCAGCGCCTTAAACCGGGATTTGGCTGTTAAATAAAACCGAGCAATAGATTTATATTCAGGGCCTATACTGATTTGATTCGGTATAGGCCCCGCTTGTTTTACAATCAATAAAG
>DAOUVA010000319.1 GCA_030667885.1 Phycisphaerae bacterium | reverse complement strand
AAGGAATCCCGGATGTGCAAACTTCGACTATCATTACGACAGTTGCTTATTTCGAGATGAGTGTTTAGTACAAAAGGGTCAGCGATGCGAATATTTTGAGCGTGTTGTTTTGCCTTCGATTACCGATAATACCGAGGATAAATCCTCTAATTAAAGGTCGATAAATCTACCTATCGGAACGGATTTTACTCCCAACAACATGAGTTCGTCGAAAATACCAGCGTAAAAGCTCTTTTTGCAGCAGTCTTTCAATTCTTTTATCCATCCCGGCCGGTCGCTTGCCTGGTCGCCATAACGCCAATGTACCCAAAAAAGAGATCCTCCTAAAATCTTTTTCAGACCACTGACAAGGCGTCCAATGCCCTCGGCGGCAGTTTCTTTCTGAAGTGCTCCATAGGCAACCCGTAGATAGCATCTATCGACCATTCCGAAGGTCATACCGGGAACAACAGCTACTTTGTGCTCTTCAATCAGCCGTTTGACAAGTTTCATCGGATCAAGGTCTGTGTGTACTCGAAGCAGAAAATAGAAAGCGCCCTCGGCATGGGGAACGGTTACTAAATCTCTTATACTGCTCAATTCATTAAGGAATATCTCACGGACATCGGTGGTCATACGCAGCTTTTGGCGGCAGTAGTCTGCTCCGACACGCATTGCCCCGACTGCGGCCCACTGTGAGATTACCGGAGGACAAATCAAAATCGTGTCCTGAATCTTCCTGATTGGCATATAAAGATGCTCAGGTATCACCATCCAGCCAATCCGCCAGCTTGCAAAGCCATACGCCTTGGAAAGGGAAAACAGAGAGATAGTATGTTCGGCGGCACCCTCGATCGAACCGGACGAAAAGTGCTTAACGCCATTATAGGTGAAATATTCATAGGCTTCATCGCTAATGTGATATATACCCTTTTGGCGGCAAAGTTCATTGACCTGCCGAAGGTCCGATTCGCGATAGACAGAGCCGGTCGGATTGTTCGGTGATATGGTAACAATGGCGCGCGTTCGATCGGTAATGGCAGCGGCAATTGAATCCAGCTGCAACTGGTAATCATCATCGGTAGGCACACAGACGGCCTTACAGTCGGCAATAACGACGGCCATTTCGTGATTGAAGTAGTAAGGCAGTTGGAGAATAATCTCATCGCCTGGGTCAGTAACGGCAAGAACCGCGTTGACAAAGCCCATATTGGCGCCGGCGGTCACGACAATTCGGCTGCCCTGGGTGGATATATCATTTTCTGTTTTTAGCTTTGCCTGAATCGTCTTGATTAGTTCCGGGATGCCCTGGACAAGTTTATATTTGTTGTTTTCCGGATCGGCAAGAAATGTTTCGATAGCCCCTGCGGCTTCCGGGGGCGGACCGTAATAGGCAACTCCCTGGCCTAACGAAATTGTGCCGGGATTACTACGAATTAGTTCGCCGACTATGGGAATTATCGGCGACTGCACAGACTGCATTCGCAAACTTTTGGCCACTGAAACCTCCCAATATGTAATTTACAACCTGTTAAGACCTATGTTCCGTTCAATTTACAAAATCCATAGCTGATTGTCAACCGATTTGGGCTTCTAAGATAGTCTTTAGTGCCATAAATGCTCGTCATAAGGATTCTCTATAGGAGCCTCTCAGAAAGGAAATATATTTTCTCACAGCGCAAACAAAATCGTGAACTTATCTTAATAAAAATCGTAATTGTTATCAAATTTGTACATATTAACGATTACTAACAAAATATTGGGCTGTTTCAGACCTCGAACAATAAACATCTCCTGTTAAGCTTTATTTTCGTACTTTAATTGAAAGAAGGTAGTATGCTGGACGAAGAAAAAGATTTCGAGATTTTAGACAAAACGGAAGAGTACGACCCGTACGATGAAAGTAATGATGATTTTCAGTACCCGGAATTGAACTTATCCGCCGACGAAGATGGAAATGAAAATAGTGATGTTTTTGAATACGAAGCCGGTTTTTACTACGATGAAGAATACGATTAAAAGCAGCATCCTCTATTCAATAACATAATATACTAAACATTAACTGAAACTGCCGGTTGCTACAGGGGGCAAAAAAGGGCTGTAAGTTAATGCTCACAGCCCTTTAGACAAATCATCATCGATAATTACCCCATCGCTGTGGTAATCTTCACATACCTAAAAGCTTTCGCCCGGTAAGAAATAGTAATCTTCCGTTTCACCGGTTCCGTAGCCATTCTTTGGCCCTGAGCCGCCGTTACCTCTGGAACCGGGTGCACTGCCGCCAGTCCAGGGTATCTCAGAAAGAGTGATTCTCATCCATATTTCCCCGCTTGGATTTTCCGGATGCCATGACAGGAACGCCGGGGTTGTCATCTTGTTTAATCCGGCCGGCAAATCGATAAGATACTGATTCTGTACAGCCCATTCGGACACAATTCCCTCGGAACAAGTGAGTTCCGGATTGGTGCTGGTGTCATCATCCCAGTCGCCATCACGGTTCCAGTCGCACCAGACATTGATCCAGAGGTTTATACCCGGCTTGATAATATTGACATTGTAATTAAAAGTAGTCCAATTGCATTGCGGCATATTGATTGGGAAGATAACACCATCGTCACCTTTGTCGTTATCCGATGAGTCGGTTTGAGGTTTGATATTGTTTATGCCATCCTCATCCGGCCCCATGTCGGCCTCATCTTCATCAGAAACAATCTTGCCCAAATGAGCCACTACAAGAGAACTCGAGTGAATCGGCCCAACCGGTCCGGCGGAGCTGCCATCATTATAAACAGTCGGATAATGGGCCTTGACTCCCAAAGGGCCTCCCTTGGGATATGCGGTCATATTGAGCCATAAATTGTTAGTGCTGTCCGGTGCGTCGCCGAGGTCTGGTTCTATTAGTACCGGTGCCGTCCCCTCACAACTAATACTTATCAGACCCTCGCCGGCATGGTCACCGAATCCGCCGACTTCAATGAGGTACTGCTGACCGGCGAAGACATCAAAGGTTACCTCGGACTGCCAGCCACAGGAGTCGTCGTTACATTCTATTAGTCTGCTTAGTGACGGATTGCAGCCGCCTCCATTATAGACGGCAAGCTTGGTATCGTAGCTGCTGCCGCACAGGCTCACTGTGGCTTCGCCCGTGCATGTAGCGGTATAGATATACCAGATGTTCGGGCTGGTCATACAGTGGCCTGGGCCGTCGAATGTTGCGTAGCTGGTGTCGAACGTTAGATCTGTTACGTTACCGATTAGCTTTGCGTCATAGCAGTCATCGTTTGACCAGCTCGGTGGTGGATAGGGTGGAAAGTGATCATCTGTCGATCCCGCAATTTCTATCAAGTAACCCTGACCGGCGATCGCATCGAATGTGATCTGAGGCTGCTGTCCTCTGATGTTCTCGCAGAAGATCCTGTTGTCCCAACTCGGGAAGATATTGTAATCCTCATAGATAGCAACTTCGAGGTCGAACCCGCTGCCGTCCAGAGTGATGGTAACCTCACCTGTGCTCGAAGCAGTATAGCAGTACCAGATATTCGGGCCCTCAACACAATCACCTGGTCCGTCCATCGTCGCATGAGTGGTGTCAACATCCAGTCCATGTAAACTACTGACCCAATCTGCATCAAACCAGTCATCATTATATGGCGTATAAGCAGGATTATCATCACAGCTAATATTTAACACACCTGAGCCGAACTCAAATATATTATAACCGCCAACCTCAATGAGGTAACTGTGGCCGGCGGTCACAGGAAAGGCGACCTCCGATTGTCTGCCGCAGAAGTCATCGCTGCATTGGATCATGTCACCCGAAGTCGGGGCTGACCCGCATCCGTAATAGACGGCAATCTTGGTGTCGAAGGCGCTGCCGCAAAGGCTGGCAGTAGCTGTACCTGAGCAGGTGGCGGTATAGCAATACCAGATGTTCGCCCCTGTCATACAAGCTTCAGAACCATCAATTGTTGCCTCGGTGGTGTCGAAAGCCAGGTCCGTTACGTCACCGACCGACTCTGCGTCCTGACGGTCGTCATTGGCCGGTGGTGCACTATTGCCGACCTGTGGAATGCCCAACAATAATGCCAGAATAATAGCAACGATTGTGAGTTTCATCATGTTCTCCTCATAAATAACGGTCATTTTCAATATGACCATATGCCATTGCTTCGCTAAGGAGCTAAAGCCTCCCCGCACTCAAATTACATAGAACTATATTACCTTTTAAGGTAATGGTTTGTCAAGTAGAAAGTTCGGTAAGAGGGCTGTTTATTGGAAATTTCACCCAAAATACAGGCACTTTGGGCCGCCAAAACGGCCAAATTCACACCAAATCGTATTTAAGGTAGAACTGAGGGTTTGTTAATGCAAATTAGACCGAAAAGAGCGACATGATCTTTACACTACTCAAATCAACTTTTCGGCCCAAAATCCATTATTGGCAATATCGGTCAACACTATTGCCTTCTATTCTTTGTTCTCAGGTTTGGCCCTTTTTATAACAAAGAAATACGCAATTGCTCCGACACAATAAAAACTAAGCGACAAAGCAATTGCAGCAGCCCAAATTAATTTGTCGTATTTACCCTCATGACTTAGCGGGTGATCAAACTTCGATGCGGGCCGTTTTAAACAATCGATGAGCATTATCAGAGAAAATATCACGCCCAGGACAGCCAATACACCCCACAGAGCCTCAAAGCCGAATATGGGCCTTATTGGCCAGAATGGGAATCTACACCAGTTAAACATAACAGATAGCTCCTAAAAGGATTCACATTAAGTTTTTCTACACGCTCTGTACTAAGGGGAAATTCCAAAAAGGTTACACATCAATTTTAGATTTTCTGAAGGTTTATTATGTATATCTGAAAACAGTACCGCTTTGAGTAAGCAAGGACCTGCCATGTGAGGGAAAGATTTGCAGGCTAATAAAAAACGACCATTGTAGGGTCTCTCAGGGACCGTAAATAGAAAAGCACTCTGCGGTGCGGAGGGGGAGTAAAAAAAGCGAAATATCCGCAGGGGCTTGAAGGCTAAACAGTATTCTGTTTTTCAGTAATCCTTAAAGCTTCTCATCCACTGCGGCCAGTGCGACGGTTGAGCGCCGCCGGCCTTGGTCCAGACGCCTGTCATATTGAACCCGCGGTACCAGTTGAGCGTCCACAGTTCTTTGACTCCGATCTTTCTGACAGCCCAATCCATAAAAAGGACGTTCAAATATCCATTGTGACGGTTGATGCAAACCCGCTTCATCTCACCTCCGCCTCCGGTTTTTACTACATCTCCCGGGTACTCAGGAGGAGGGTCTGTATCAAGCGGATACACATCGTACCATATGCAGTCGAATAACAAGGGAATCTCGGCGGCCCCTTTGACGTTAACTGTACGCCAGCTATCGTCAGATCTGGATGCACCCGGAGGTGCGTCGTAAGCCAACTCATTCATGCCATAGCTGCCGTAGTCGCCATCTACCTTCGGCCCGGACCACCCTGGATCGTCAGTTGCAAGCCCTGCTCCAAAGACGCCCCACGCCGCGAACATACCTCGAGCTCCTTCCGACATAGGTTTTGTAGCAGTCGGACAGACACGGATTTTGGGTTCATGGTAGTAAGGCCGCAAAGCACCAATCCATGTGCCGTTAATCCCGCTGCCATAGCCATCCATTAATAATCCATCATTTTCACCGGTGTACATGGCAAACACGAGGGCCCATTCATGCAGATTGGCCTTGCACGCCACCGCCTCGGCTTGCTTCTT
>DAOUVA010000286.1 GCA_030667885.1 Phycisphaerae bacterium | reverse complement strand
CCAAACTCGATGCCGGCGAACCTATTCATCTGGCGGATACCCTCATGCCGACCTCTCGCAAAACGACAGCCGCACTGGCGGACCCGAGCAGTGAAGTTATAGTAAGAAAACCAAATGTCGAGCGGGCTCCGGATATTACACTGCCGGCCAAAAGGGTAAAAGATTATATGGAGGCAACCGAGGCAATTTGTAAAGCCAACGGTCTCGATGTGCTTTTAAAGGTCTTATTGAGTATCGGCTTAAAACAGTTCAGCGGAAATCATTGCTGGTGCGCCTTGAGAAACCAGAATGCCGGCCCAATGACCTGCAACGCGGGTAAAAGCAGGGACGGCCATGGGGTGGCTTTCATCGATTTGAAGCTCAGAGAAAAAATCAACCAGGCTGTTGAAACGGGACAGTTTACACTTGTGCCGCGGGTCTCCGCTCCAACGGAAGCCAACAGAATACGCTCTGCGATGATAGCGCCTATTGTGGACCCTTCCGGCTGTTTCGGTGTGTTATATATCGACAACTCTATGGATCATGGGCACTACGACCTGAGCGATTTGGATTACCTGATGCTGGTTGCAATCCACACAGCGGCGATTATAGAGAACTTCTAATCTCCCCATCTTGCCCTTAGTTATTTAGTGACACAAACTCAGAAAAAAGATTTAATACGCTCAATCAGATTGGGTATCTGTTCCAGCGTTAAAAACAACAGGGAGAAAATCGCGATAATCCACATTGCCGGCTTAACATCCCTTGCCTTGCCGGATAATACTTTCATCATAGTAAATGATATAAAACCGAACGCCAGTCCGGTGCTTATGCTGTAGCTCAGGGCTATCATAACTATTATTATAAATGCAGGGAAAGCTTCTTCGAGGTTCGTAAAGTCTATTCTCCGGATTTCCTTCATCATGAACAGCCCGACCATAATAAGCGCCGGCGCCGCGGCGTATCTCGGAACTATTTGCACAATCGGTACGAACACCAGCGCCAGCAGGAACAAAATACCTGTAACAACCGAAGTCAGGCCCGAGCGTCCGCCCTGTTCGATTCCCGCCGCCGATTCGATATACGCGGTTGTGGTTGATGTCCCTAACAGGGCGCCAATCATGGTTGCGATGGCGTCGAGTCCCAACAGTTTGCCCAGGCCTTTGATTCTGTTTTTCTCATCAATCATATTTGCCTGGTGACAGCACGCAACCAGGGTCCCGACACTGTCGAACATATCGATAAACATAAGAGTAAAGATACTGCCGAACAGGCTCCACTTAAGGGCACCTACAATGTCGAGGCGAAGAGCCACGGCGGAAAGGTTAAGATTCGAGGTAATCCATTGTTCGGGCTTTGGTATATAGCCGAATATTGCCGCCAGCGCGGTCGAAAATATAATACCGACCAGCAGGGCGCCCTTTATTTTCATCATTTCAAGAAAGAGCATTACGATCAGCCCGGCCATACCTATCAGCACTGTCGCTTTGAGCTGGCCGGCCTTGACCAGAGTTGCTTCGCTGCCCTGGACAATGACGCCCATGTTTTTCAAACCAATGAATGTAATAAACAAACCAATCCCGACCGATATGGCCGAGACCAATGACGACGGTATCGCCTCGACAAGCTTTTTTCTCAGCCCCAATAGGGTCAATATCCAGAAAAACAGGCCCGACAGAAATACAACACCCAGGGCCGTTTCCCACGGAACTTTGTCGCCTAATACGAGACTGTATGCGAAAAAGGCGTTGAGTCCCATCCCAGGCGCCATGGCTATGGGGGCATTCGCGAAGAATCCAACCATAATTGTCGCAAGGGCACTGACTATGCAGGTGACAGCTATCAGCGATTCTCTGTCCATCCCGGTGTCGCTTAGAATGTCGGGATTAGTGAAAATGATATACGCCATCGTAAGAAATGTCGTCAGGCCCGCCACGCACTCGATTTTGAAACTGGTTTGTCTTTGACGCAGTTTAAAATATTCGCCTATCATTTCGAATCCTTTAAGTTGTTACTTCCGGCGTTTTTCTCGGCAGGAAGCTCCGCCCCTAAAAGACCGAGCATTTCGATGACTAAGCTGGAAGAGTTTTTTGCGGCCAATAAGTAAAAGGTCTGCTTGTCCAGTACCGCGCCTTCGTCGGCATTATCGCTGATACTGCGTATCACGAGATACCCAATCCCGCGCTGAAAACAAAGCTGGGCGACGGCTGCGCCTTCCATCTCTACGGCGTCGGCGTTGAGCTTTTTCCGCAGTTCGGCGCACTTTTCCGCAGAGGCGATAAAAGCATCACCGGTAACGACCACGCCTTTGACGACCTTCGGGCTCCTTTGGCCGGAGATTATCCGTATCGAGCGAAGCTCAACCTGCTGTGCCGCACGTTCGGCCAGTTTTAGAAGCTGCTCGTCGCCATCGAAAAATACCGGATTCTCCCAGCCGCTCAGGCGGTTCTTTACCCCTTTATGGAATAGCCCTTCCGGCCAGACCGTTCCCATATCATGGTGAGCTGTTTTTTCGGCTATAACTATGTCACCAGGCTGTAACTGCCGGTTCACGGCGCCAGCGATACCGGTAAAGATTACTTTGTCCGGCTTGAAATGCTCTATCAGCAGGGTGGTTGTCATAGCGGCGTTGACTTTGCCTATACCAGTATAGGCGATAATAACTTTTTTCCCGCGGAGTTTGCCGCTGACAAATCTGATTTCTTCGATTATCTGTTCCTGCGCATCCGTCAGTTTGTCCTCAAGCAAGATGATTTCCTGTTCGAACGCCCCCAATACCGCAGTAACAGGTTCGCTGCTTTTCTCTTTTACGACTTTTACTTCTGCTGCTTCTCCTGCAAAGCGAACTGGTGAGCTGCACGAACCAAGCAGTAAAATAACTGATATGCAAACCGCGGGAATGACTTTGTTATGCCGCATTAGACTTTTTCTCCAAATGTACTTTTTGAAAACGACAAGTAAGTTTGAGTTACTGCCCATCCAACAAAAAAGAAAATAACATATACCACAGTGGATTTCCACCGGATTTTCACATGATGAGCAATAAGATAAAAATGCAGTAATTCAACATTTGAGCCGGATAAATCATACTTTAATTAGGGCTTTTTCTGGGTCTGAGCGGGGTTATATTCCTGAGAAAATCCCAGTGAATTATTTTAGATTATCCGGTATATTTTTATTGAACATTCGCAGTCGTTTGTTATATTTGTCACTTGTAGTGTATTCTTTCGTCTCTCAAGAGTATGCTTTGAAAAAGATTAAGAGTGAGAGATATTAGTTAAACGGCCTTTTAATAAGGCTAAGGAGAAGTATAAAGTGAGTACAGGAACAGTAAAGTGGTTCAATTCAAGTAAGGGATTTGGTTTTATAGTCCCGGATGACGGTGGCGATGATTTGTTTGTCCACCACTCGGAAATTAAGACACAGGGTTATGCATCACTCGATGAAGGCCAGAAAGTCGAGTTCGAAATCGGACAAGGCAAAAAAGGCCCGTGTGCGACCAACGTAATCCCCGGCTAACAACACGGCTGAAAAAATCGAAAGGCCCTGCTAAAAGGCAGGGGCTTATATATCATACTGCGTGCTCTGCTTTCTCAGCTTGTCGGATTTTACGTACCATATATTTCGTATTGTTGATTTCCTCATTTTGTGTTTAGCAGCATCTGCTTGAGCAGGGATTGTCTTTGATTTCCGCTTTTGCCGCGTTAAATGATCTTTACGAGTTCGAGTTGTCGGAAAGCAGGACACTTGCGCTATCTTATCGTACAACGATGTGTGTATGACCGAGGTGTAAGGTCTAATCCAGCAGTTTGTTTGTTCTGCTTTGACCGGCGCTAAGCACAAAATCGCTGATTCGACATTAATACTAAGGAATTTGCCCTGAGTTGTTTTTGATTTGTAAACGGGCTGCCTGCTGTTTTTCTTAGTCGAAATCTGATTTTTCAGCTCGCCTGTTACCATCAGTCTATTTAACGGAAAAAGAATATTTATTTTTTTATTGCATATTGGCGGCTCTATTGATATAATTTGGTTTTGTGGGGTATGTTCTTACATCTCTCAGGAGTATGCTTCTAGTAAATTAAAATGAGAGAAAATAGTTAAACGGTCTTTTAATAAGGCCAAGGAGTATTTCATGAGTACAGGTACAGTAAAATGGTTCAATGCAAGTAAGGGATTTGGTTTTGTCGTCCCGGATGACGGTGGCGATGATTTGTTTGTCCACCACTCAGAAATCAAGACAGAAGGTTATGCATCACTTGATGAAGGCCAGAAAGTCGATTTCGAAATCGGACAAGGCAAAAAAGGCCCATGCGCAACCAATGTAATTCCCGGTTAATCACAAGCCTAAAAAATTCGGAAGGCCCTGCTTTATAGCGGGGCCTTTTTTTTTGTATGCTTTGCTTTGCTGGTTCGCTTTATTTTTTCCACACCTGGTGTTTTCTATTATGAAGTTCTTCTTCTGTCAGTTCTTGCTGAAAGCAAAATTGCTTTTTACCTTTGCCCGACTGAACGCCAGGCAAGTTTGTATCAATCAACAATCCCGAGACACGACATCGCAGGTGTAGTTTTTTGATGCGGATATTTTCAACGGAGATGTCTTCCGGCGGAAGGATTATTCTTCCAGCAGAAGAATCTCCACCTTTCGGAATTCAGTGGGATGGCTCTCGGCCTGAAGTGATATAGAGCCTTCCGACAGCATCGTACCGTCATCGAGCTGCGGCCGTTCATATTCCAACACGACCTCGCCGTCGATAATATGCTTGATGATTTCGTTGCCGTGTACCTCAAGTTCGATTGTAACCCATTGGTCGCCGTGATATGTTTTTGAACTGGACGAGATACAATGCTGGGTGATAAGTTTGCTGTCCATTACGACATGTGTACCCGGCGTACACAAATTGCCGGTTGAACGTTCGTCTGTGCCGTTGCCGCCGAGCATCTGAACTTCGATGGAATCCGGAAAATCCTGGTCCTTTTTCATACTCTCCGCTGACTGGCCATGTGCCATAATTCCGTTGTTTCGAAAGGCCCATCCCGGACCGCCGGGACACTGCTCACCCACGAACCTGTACTCAACACGCAGTATATAGTGTGAGAACGTACCGTCGTAAAAGATATGTCCGAATCTTCCATCGAACTTGTCGTAATTCTCGTAAGAGACCTTCAGGATTCCATCCTCGACCCGGAAGGTGTTCCCGTAATTGTCATTCAGGTCATAACCTGTTATTTTGACCTTCCACCCGTCAAGATTTTTACCGTTAAAGAGGCTGACCCAGCGGTTGTCACTCGAATTCTCGGGTTTCAATGCGCAACCACATAGCGTACTCATTATAAGCAGGCAAAGGACCAACATAGTACTCTGCCGCGGCATCATAAACGTGGACAAGCGTCTATTAAGAAATCGTATTTTCGTCATTTTCAATTACTCCTTTAATAATATAAAGCTAATGCGAGCGAGAGGACTTGAACCTCCACGTCCCGAAGGACACAAGGACCTAAACCTTGCGCGTCTGCCAATTCCGCCACGCTCGCGTATCATATATAGTATTGTGTTTTCGATTTCTTATGTGAAGCTACTCGTTCGTTTCCTGTGATTTTGTATCCAGCTCTGAGATTTTCTCAATGCGTTTTTCAGCTTTTTGAAGTATTGTCCTGCATTGCTTAATCAGTGCCATACCCTTTTCGTATTGCGAAAGGCTGTCCTGCAGGGGTATCTGGCCCTGCTCAATCTTGCCGACAATATTTGTAAGTTCCTTTATCGACTCTTCGAAGTTCAACTCTTCGAGGTCGTCTTTTTTCTTTTTGGCTGCCATTTCTTTTCCTTTTACAGCTAATCTTTATAAATCCGTGTTCCTTTTTACTTTTTTGTTACCTTACTTTCAATCAAATTCTCGTCGGCAAGTTCGGTAATTAAATGTTCCCCGAGCCTGACATCATCTACGGTTTTTACCAGCAGGCCGGTCTTTTTGTTCGTTGTAATACTGTATCCTCGCTTGAGAACCGATTTGGGATTCAAACCTTCCAGGCGGTTTTCCTGCGCAGTAAGCAGCATTTGGCAGTTATTGATAATTGCACAAATCCTCTTATCAACACGATGCTGGTAGTCATTCATCTCAACTTGTATGTTATTAATAATCGCACGAATCCCCACATTTATT
>DAOUVA010000091.1 GCA_030667885.1 Phycisphaerae bacterium | reverse complement strand
TTTGAACGTGTCTTTATTTTTGAAGCTTTCATCGTTCTACCTCCATAAAAATATGGTGGTCTTTGCTTGCGGTATCTGTAGCCGAGTTAGAACTTGGTCAGATAGACAGCGGATATTTTGGAAACTTCCCATTACGCCCTATAAAAAAGCGGGCAAGCCTTGCAATATTGACTCTTTTAGTTCCATGAAAAGATTTTCACAGTTCTGGAATTGTTCAGCGGTCTTATGGCCTTATTTTGCACGATATATTTATCAGTGTGATTCTATTGGCAGAAAAAAGCCGCTTTTATGAATAAGCTTAATGGGCATCCAAAGAGACCTCATCGAAAACGTATTGTTAGACATGGATACGTCTGATTTGAGTCGTTCAGCCAATGGTTTAATCGCATCCGAAAAAAACGATTATTAGCTATGGGGGAAATGAAGGATTAAGAAATGAGCGGTCGAAAACAATTATACAAAGAGGCAGACCTTACATCCGATGCTAATGATCGAAAAGCCGGCTTATTCACTACTAAAAGATGTGTGTTGTTGCTATCGGCTGCTGCAATAATACTATCGCTACTTTCATGGCAAACCTGGCAATCATACAAGCATATCAGAACGACAGAAACTCAAATCGAGCAGATTTATAGTTTAGAGAGTTCAGCTATGCACCATGACGAGATGCTTACTATGTCAGCTATGATGGCCGCGGTCACCCAAAATTTTGATTGGGAAATTCGATACAGGGAATTAGACCCACGATTAAAAGCTGTTGTTAAGGAAATTCGACGTGTATTTAATATCAATAATTTGGATGCTAAAGATGCAGAGGAAGGTCTTAGTATTTTTGTCGATGACAAACTTGACACAATGGATAATGAGGCTCTTGAATTAATGGGTCAGAGAAAATATAACGATGCTGCCATTTTACTCCAAAGTCCGGAGTATGAAGAACAAAAGCAGGCGTATAATCGTGGAATGAAAGAGTTTATCAGTAATGCACAAAGTGTTTTAAAAGATCGGCGTGACAGTCATCGACGGAAGGTTCTGGGAGCTTTTACAGCGGTCAACATCATTTTACTGGTAATTGCACTTACCTGGCTTGTTTTATACAAAAATCAAAAATATCATCATAATAAAAAATCAAAGGCACAACAGGAGTTTGATGTTTTTGCTCATGAATGGCACAAGACTTTTAACGCCATTACCGATGGCGTTTGTATCATTGATAAGAGTGAAGGCAAAATGCTGCAATGCAATAGCGCCATGACACGTTTTTTAAAGAGGCCGTATGATGAGATTATTGGTCGAAGCTGCTGCGAGCTCCTTCACAATTCTTCAGAACCAGTAAATGAGGTGTCCATTAGTGCGCATGTATGAATCTCGTCGCAGTGAGACAAAAGATTTTGAAGTAGGTGACAAATGGCTAAATATTAAGGTAGATCCTTTAATAGATAATGATGGGAATCTTGTTGGAGCTGTTCATATCATATCTGACATCACTGAGCAAAGAAAAGCAAGCAGGGCGTTACAAGATAGTGAAAACAAGTTCAGGCTGGCATTTTCCTGCATGCAGGAAAATGCTTGAGCTCTCCTCTAACTCAAAGTCTTAACGTGTTCCATTGCTGCTGACTGGAAACAGTCCTACCCAGGCTCTTGTAATCTTAAGTTCTATACTCAGAGGCTATTGGTGGGCGATTCCCTTTATTGCCGCAGCAGTGGCGGCGGCATTATGGTGGATGTTAAGAAATCCCACTATCAGAACCAAATGGGATAGTTTCAAGCTAAAAATGCCTATTCTTGGGAATGTTAATCGCATGGTTGTGGTTTCCCATTTTATGCGGACCTATGGAATGTTGACTTCGGTGGGAATTTCTCCGATTAGGGCCCTGGATGTGGCTTCCGATGTTGCTCATAATCACAAAGTTGCCGGAATTGCTCAAGAGTTACAGGACTCTATTGAAAAAGGCGTTAGTGTCGGAGAATCATTGAAAAAACACGACATCTTTCCTCCGATAATTGTACAGTTGGCTCTTTCCGGTGAAGAGGTAGGGCAGGTATCCCAAATGTTGAATAAAGGTGCTGATTTTCTCGATAAAGATATCAACAGAATGGTTGACAGTCTAATTGTGAAATTGGAGCCGGCTTTAACGGTTCTTATGGGAACAATCGTCGGAGTTATCCTTATGGCGGTATATTTACCAATGTTCGATTATATGCAGCACTTGAAATAATCCGACGTAACAGTCGTGCTAAAGTGCCTGGTATCTTCTACCGATAGTATTTAGTGAAATTAGTCGAGATATTAATTCTTTTTTGAAAGGAAAGAATGATGCGGAGTGAAAAGGGTTTTACATTAGTTGAGTTGATGATTGTCGTTTTGATCCTCGGCGCATTAGCGGCAATTGCGATTCCAAGGATTATGGGAGGCGCACAAACTGCCAGGATTAGTGCCTGCAGTACGAATATCGACATGTTAAACTCGCAGATCGAATTGTTCAATGCAAATACGGGTGCCTGGCCGACAGCGCTGACAGACGTGACGACTGATCCGAACTATTTTCCCGACGGCGCACCTGCATGTCCACTCAGTACGACCTATATTTATAATTCGGACAATCGTGTCGATGCACACACCCATTAGTTAGTGGCTTCAGTGGGCAGGTCAAAAGCAGGACATAGCTTCTTATAGAAATAAATCAACAAAGATGGCTGACGGCTGCTCCTCAGCCATCTTTTGCTTTTTAAGCTGGTTGGTGCCATTCCATATAAAACCTATGAAATTGAAAATGTAGATACCAAGGCAACTATCGCTTCGCACACACTTGATTCAGGTCTCAGCATTAGCTGCCCGACCGGAACAAGATTCATCTACGGCCCACTGGGAAATTTGGGAGTTGCAAGTGCAACTCAGCTCATTGTTTCTGCTGAAGGCAGAAGTTTCACAATCACCATTAATCCAGCAACAGGTACAATAAAATGCGTCGAAAACTGACCAGATTATTAATGACCGAAACTCCGGCAATGAGAAAATCAGGGGGCTTTACTCTCACTGAGGTTGTTATCGCTTCAACCCTGCTGGTTATCGCAATAATTCCGATTCTAAAAGCTTTGACCATGGCACACGTCACATCTTCAATTATCGAACGTAAAACAAGCAGCCTCATATTCGCCCAGGCCAAACTCGATGAAATAAAGGCACGCTCAATCTACGACTACTCCAGCACATTTTCAGAAACCAACACTTCTCTCGAAGGTTTATACCTGTGCAATGTAGAGGATACCTCCGTCAATGCCAACCTCAGACAGATAACCGTATCAGTCGGCGAAGACCTCAACGGCAACAGCACGCTCAATACCGACGAAATCGAAATCACTCTGGCCACACTCATTGCAAACAGATGGTAAAGCCTGTTGTTAGATAAGGCCTAAGAGGTGCTGCTTGCTTTCAATTAGGAATTTACTTGCTTACGACAAGGAAGCCGCTTGCTTCCGACAAGGATTTCAGGCAAACTTATAGGACCTTTTCTCCGACCTAATATATTTTTTTTGTGGTAAGCGATAATTCCCGGGAAAGATAGTCTGAAACTGCCGAAAAAGTCCGATTAACCGCACTTGTAGTATCTTCTTATTTTTACGATTTGATAACTCAAAGTTAAGCAAACACACTTTTATTTTATGCCGAAAACACTATCAGGAGCAGCAGGCGTTGTGCGCTAACATAAAAGCAAAATGATTAATCCCGTAGGACTCAGGATAATCAGTTATCGGCCGTTAACTGTTATGCAGTACCGAAACAATAATACTTCCAATTAGTGAATAGGAGGTTAACAATGTTCAGGAAAAAGAAAATAATTGAAATGAGAACCGTATTATTCGTGGACGATGACGAAGCGATCCTTCATTCCTTAGAAAGGGGGCTTCTGGATGAGCCATACAATAGACTTTTCACCGAGAGCTGCCAGGAAGCACTTGAAATCCTAAAACGAGAAGAAGTGCATGTAATCGTTACCGATATGCGCATGCCTGAGATGTCCGGACTCGAGTTTATTAAAATCGTCAAAAAAGAATATCCGCACATCATCAGAATGGTACTCTCGGGATATGGGGAGGAGGCCGCTCTACAGAACGCGGTAGAGCAGGGAGAAATTTTCAAGTTAATTCCTAAGCCGTGGAAACTCGAAGGAAACTTCGAGAAGCTTATCCGGCAGGCGGTGGAACATTACAACCTCCAGAACGAACGCGAGACGGTTAGGCAGAAGAATTAAAGGAGAAAGAAAATGGTAGAAAAGAAGACAGTATTATTTGTGGACGATGACGAAGCAATCCTGCGCTCCTTAGGAAGGGGGCTGCTGGATGAATCATACAATAAACTTTTCACCAAGAGCTGCAAAGAAGCACTTGAAATCTTAAAGCGAGAAGAAGTTCATGTAATCGTAACCGATATGCTGATGCCTGAGATGACAGGACTTGAACTTCTTAGAATCGTCAAAAAAGAATATCCCAACATCATCGGTATGGTACTCACGGGATATGAGCTGGACACCGAACTGCAGAACGCAGTCGAACAGGGAGAGATTTTCAAGTTAATTCCTAAGCCGCTGTGGAAACTCGGGGGAAAGTTTGAAAGGCTTGTCCGGCGAGCTTTAGACGGTTCCAATCTCCAGAACGAACACGGACGGTCTGGAGGCAGAAAATTAATGGAGTGTAAAGTCAAACTCAGAGAGTAGAACCTGGTAGGAAGTGACGAATTACTTACACAAAAGGACCTAACAGGAATTTGAAGAAAATAATGAATTAGAAATAGTTATAGTGACTTACCTACAGCGGAAAAGTGAAAATAGGGGTATGTAAAATGCGAATAAGTCAAAGATTGATTCTTGGTTTTTTGGCTATTGCGATGTGGGTTGCAGTTGTAGGGCATATTTCACTGTACCAACTAAATCAGATTTCTGATCCTTTGAGTAATGATATACCTGAAAGTGTAAAATCAATAAATAAGACAGCGTATCTGGATGGCTTATCTCAATCCATACGTTACTATCACGAGGTATCAACTCAGTCCGCAAGGAATTATGCTTTTACTCAAGATAAGAGATGGAAACAACATTATAAGGATATAGAGCCGGAATTGGATAGAGTAATAAAGGATGCGAGTGAGAAAGGAGGAGAAAAAGACAGGGGATTTTTCTCAACCATCTACAAGGTTAATCATACCCTTATGGAGATGGAAAATAAATCTATCGAACTGGTTGATAAAGGGCAACCCGAGGAGGCCATCAAAATATTAGAGAGCAGCAAATATTGGGATCAAAAAAAGAATTTTGAACAGGATATCGGAGATTATGTCAGCAGAAGAGGAATAAAATATGATGAAGCGCTTTCGAGTTCTACCAGGGCAGTAAATTTAGCGACAAAACAAGCACAAGATTTAATCAAGACCAGTACACGGTTAATCTTAATTTTTGGTGTGGTAGCTATAATTTTAGCTATAGGCGCGGGATTACTTATCTCTCGTTCCATCTATGTACCCCTGTTCGAGCTGAAAGCCGCAGCAGATGAAATAGGCAAGGGTAAAATAGACACCCAAATAGAGATTACATCAAATGATGAAGTTGGCCAGCTTGCTTCCTCTTTCAAAAAAATGCTTAACGATTTACAAAAGACAACCACTTCGATAGATAATCTCAACCTGGAAATAACAGAGCGCAAAAAAGCTGAGGAGAGTGTGAGGCACGCTTATGAAGATCTCGAAAAGGCTAATCAGGAGATGAAAGAAATGCAGTCTCAACTTGTTCAAAGCGAGAAACTATCTTCCATTGGGCAACTTGCTGCTGGAGTTGCGCACGAGATGAATACTCCGGTGGGTTTTGTCGCCAGTAATTTCGAGACACTGGAAAAATATATGATAAAAATCGAGAAATTGTTTCAAATGTACAGCGAACTCATCGATAAAATTGAAACTTCAGATAAAGCGGTACTGTTGGACAAAGTGGACGCCATAAGCAAATCCCGGAATGAGATGAAAATCGACTTTATTCTGAAAGACCTATCGGTATTGTTTAATGATTCAAGAGAAGGGATTGACCGGGTCACCAGTATTGTCCAGAACCTCAGAGACTTCTCGAGAAAAGACGACCCGGAAAACTTCGACATATATAACATCAATGATGGCATTAGGGCTACTCTCGTTGTGGTGCAGAATGAAATTAAATACGATGCTGATGTCGAGATGGAGCTTTCCGAAGTACCTCAAATTCTCTGCAGCACTGGCCAGATAAACCAGGTGCTTCTAAATATTCTAATGAATGCCGCTCAGGCAATAAAATCTCAGGAAAGAGACGATAAAGGAAAAATCACAATCAGGACATATGCAACGGATGATGAGGTAGTCTGTGAAATTTCCGATGACGGTCCTAGTATCGAGCCTGATAAGTTAGCTAAGATATTCGATCCTTTCTTTACAACCAAACCGGTCGGCAAGGGCACGGGGCTGGGATTAAGCATCTCGTATGATATTATCGTAAACAAGCATAAAGGAGCACTTCTTGTTGATAATTCTGTCGGCAAGGGGACAAAATTCACAATAAAACTGCCAATTAACAAGAAAGAGACGGAAAAAGAACGGATGGTAGAAAACAATGAAAATAAGAACTGTATTATTCGTGGATGACGACGAAACAATTCTGCGTTCTTTTGAAAGAGGACTCTTGGATGAGTTATACGTTCAGCTATTTGCCAAGAGCGGCCAGGAAGCACTTGAAATTCTAAAGAAAGAAGAAGTACATGTAATCGTAACCGATATGTGTATGCCTGGTATGGACGGACTCGAGCTTCTAAAAATTGTCAGAGAAATGTATCCCCACATCGTTATGATAGTACTCTCGGGATATACTGATATGTCGGCTCTACTGAAGGAATTCGATCAGGGAGAGATTTTCGAGTTCGTTCCTAAGCCCTGGAATCTCGAGAAAGAGTTAAAAAAGATTGTCCGGAAAGCTATAGAACATTACAACCTCCAGAATGAATGCGAGACGGTTAGGCAGAAGAATTAGAGAAAGAAAATGGTAGAAAACAGGACCGTATTATTCGTGGACGATGATGAAGCAATCCTGAACTCCTTGGAAAGGGGGCTCATGGATGAGCCATACAATAAACTTTTCACCATCAGCTGCAAAGAAGCACTTGAAATCCTAAAGCGAGAAGAAGTGCATGTAATCATAACTGATTTGCGCATGCCTGAGATGTCCGGACTCGAGTTTATTAAAATCATCAAAAAAGAGTATCCACGCATCATCAGGATGGTACTCTCGGGATATAGCCAGGATCCTGCTCTTCAGATGGCGATCGACCAGGGAGAGATTTATATATTAATTCCTAAGCCCTGGAAATCCGGGGGAAACTTCGAGAAGCTTATCCGACGGGCGGTAGAACATTACAATATCCAGAATGAACGCGAGACAATACCTCAACGCATACCACGAGATTGACACCGATAATTTGACGGGAGTTCCAGAATTATGTACCGGGGGAATCCTGCCATAGTAAGCGAATACAGATATGAACGGTAAGTTTAGACATAAAGATTCGGTTTTGTTAATAGCTGCTTTTATAAGAGCAATACCTCCAACATGCATTTCACAGAGCAGAAACTTATAGGACTTGTCCACTGGTCTGATAGTTTCTTACTTTTGTTAATCAGTAATTACCGATAATCACAGACCAAAGCTGCTGAAAAGGGCAATTAATCGCAAGTTTTTCACTCTCGCCCTCATAGATATATAATCTCAAACCAGTATAACGCATGGCTTTGTTGTGAGAGTTGAAGCTGACATAACAGTCGGAAGTATCAGCCCTTATATAATAGGAATTAATAGCTTGAAGGTAAACGAATGAAACTTGCCGCCAAAACTGCACTGGGAATAGATATTTCGAACGGCATGATAAATATGGCACTGCTAAGGCAGAGCGTCAAAGGTCTCGAGCTGCTCAAGACCGCCAGTGTCCCTGTTCCCGATGGTGCAATAAAAGACGGCAACATAGAAGATCCCGCAAAACTTGCCAAAGCCATAAAGGACCTTAGAACACGCAATAAAATACTAACCAGACAAGCTGCTGTATCATTATTTGCAAAGCCGGTGGTTCTGCAGATTGTTGACATGCCCAAGGGAGGACCGACAAATGTCGGGCAGTTTGTTAGAAATGAACTGAAAAGCTATGTCATGTTATCCGGCATAGAATTTGCTTCCGATTTCTGCCGAACCAACTCTGGACAGGGCCTGGGAAGCCGTCTCCTTGCGGCTGCTACTCATAGCCAAAACATAGACATGCTTGCCCAGGCATCCAATATGGCGGGCCTTAACGTCAAGATAATCGAACCGCCCCTTTTATCCTACACCAGAGCACTGTATGCAAAAAAGATAGAAGGGAAATTCGATTGCGATGTGCTCTTTGCCATATTGCGCGATGGTGTTCTAAGGTTGTGTGTATTCAGAAAACAAATCCTGGATTTCGTAAGAGTAGAGAATATAAGTGAAGAACAAGCCAAACCGGAGGAACTCAGTCGGTTGCTTACTGAGAAGATAAATGAGATTATACGATCTTATGATGTCGAGGTTGCGGACAGTTCCGGAAACTGGGAGGTTACAGTAGTTGCAGATTGCATGGAATTACCTCAGAGCTTTGAGGAATCTTTGAAGACTGAAATTAAAAGCGAAAATGTGCAGGTCAGGAACGGCCAAAGCATATGCAAGGACACGATGGTTGAACAAAACGACGGCCTTGAAAAAGCTTCAGTCGTTGCTATTGGCCTGGCTATTGGGCTTTTGAATCAAAACGACAATGGTTTAAGAATAAATCTTGTTCCGCCGGAATCGGCTGATGTCAGAGCTGTCAAAAAACAATTGTTCATTACCGCAGCTATTGTCGCAGCGCTGCCGTTGTTTATGGTGCTGGCCGGGACCGGATTTAGCTTGACCGCCAATAATGTTAAGCACGAAATCGCCCAAAAAAAACAGACAGATCTGTCACAGGAAACATATACTCTGCTTAAAGAACAGGAACTATTGGACAGACAAATCAAGCAATTGTCCGACATACCCGCACAATTAAGCAACATTCTTGGTTCCCGTCTAAGTATGGATTGGGCCAAAATCCTGGAGGATGTCAGAAAACTAACACCCAAGAACATACGCATAATTAGCCTATACAGCAGAGATAGTTCCGGGATGTACCTGGAAGGCATGGCAATATCATATGAGACGATTCATTTGTTTGTGGAGATGCTGAACAACTCGGATTATATAAGCTCGGCTTCTCTGATCGAAACAACAAAAGAAAACGAAGCGAACGGTTTTATTATGTACACTATCGATTGTAAGCTAAAGCTGGAAAAGGAGGAAGGCTGATGGTAGTCAAGCATCTTGTTAAAGCGAACCGTTCAACAAGATACGCTGTTTCCGCGTCACTGATTGTGATTGCATTATTGGCGATGTATAGCTGGTTAGTTGCTCCACATGTCGTCTATCTTTCGGTGGTGCAGGGATATGAATCTGCGATGGCCAATCTCATAAATAAAAACAACCTTATCAGCAGCAAGGTTAAGGTCAAGAAAAAGAAGCTGCAGGAATTACAGGAAAAATCGGCACAGCTTCAGAGTACACTGTTTACATCCGACAAAGCGAGAGAATTTTTCAGCGATTTACAAGCCATTTCCGAACAGACAGACTGTGTGGTTCAATCGCTAAACATGGTTAAAAAAAATCCGAAAGAAAAGCAACCAGAAGATACTTCGGGTATAGTAACCAGGAGTGCAGTATTAAGCGTTGTGGGATTATACAAAGACATGCCCAGGTTAATACAAAGGCTGCAAGCGCGTACGCAAAAAGTTTGGATAGATTCAATAAAAATCCTGACTGTCGAGTACAATTCGGATCGACCCAGGTGTGATATGACTATTACTATTTGCGAAATACAGGATAAAGGGGATACCCTATGAATAAACCGAAAAACGCAAAAAAGATTTTTCTCTGTATTATTTTAACAATCTGCGCGGGGTATAGTCCGGCACAATCCCAGCCGACTTTAGATGCGCAGAAAATAACACAAGAAGTTGGTCGTGAAAATCCTTTTGCAAAAATTCCCAGAACCGTAAAACCGGTAACGCCGATAGCTCTTCAGTCTTCAGAATTCATTGAAGTAGCTCCGGAGCTGTTTGTACAAACAATAATGCTTAAATTTCTCGATGCTCAAAGTCTCATGCGGGCTATAGGCAAAATGTCTTCCGGATATGGTACTATGGCAATCAATGAGAAAAACAATTCCCTGATAGTCTGTGATACGAAGGAGCAGCTTGAAAAGATTATATCTGAGATTAAGAAGGCCGACAAAACACCACGGCAGATTATGGTTGAGGTGGTTATCGTTGATGTACAACTGAGTGATGACACTGCAATCGGCATCAATTGGGACCTCCTCACTGACAAAGTACAGGATATGACATACAGACAAAACTTCACTACTCGCCTTGGTACGACCATAGAGAGCGCTGCCAGTATCGGAGACGCTTCGGCTTTTAATACCACCGGACTGGGCAGTGACTTTAGCGTCATAAACGGTGATATTCGTAACGTTGTAAGTGTGCTCCAGCAGAAAAAAGACGTTGAGGTTCTCGCCAGTCCAAGAGTTATGGTGGTAAGCGGAAAGACTGCCTCAATCGAAGCCGTAAGAGAACTGCCATA
>DAOUVA010000037.1 GCA_030667885.1 Phycisphaerae bacterium | reverse complement strand
GTTCACCAGCGTATTGACAAACTTGTTGAGACGACTACTCTCATAAGGATTAGTGTCGGCGTGATTGAAGCGGCGATACCGGAGAAAGTTGTAATACCTGACCGGCCATGTCACTTCTTCGATGAGCATATCGCCGAGCATAAAGACAATGTGAAAACATGGAAACATTCCGCTATCAAGAACACGGTGGATGTTATCAAAATGGCAATTGTGGCTGCCGTCGTTTATCTTTTTGCTACACATAATAAGAAATAAATTACTTGTCAATTCGAATATAGTCAAGCATTCTATCTCTTAATTCTTTTGGTGTTTTTTCGAGAAAACCAATTATTCCATTACACCTATCACAAAGTAATTTCCTAACTTCTCCTGTTTGATGATTGTGGTCAACTACCAACATCCTTTTAGTAGGTAGTTTTTTACATAGATAACAACGAAAGTTTTGTTGTATAAACATGATGTAATAATCTGAAGGTAATAAATTGTAGGCCCTGTACAAATGCTTTGCGTATGTTAAAGTCACAAAATCCATCTATGTATTTTACCACAAAACAAATATAATGCAAGAGTTCAATTGATGTAAAATGTTATTATGCAAGGATTTATAAGATAGTTATACAAATTAGCAGGATAATGACTAAATTGGTTCTTTACTTTCATGCCTGCGTTTCCGACTATATATACAGAAGTTGTGACAAATTAATAGAGACGGTAAAAATGCGAAACAAACAGAACACTCAATTAACTATTCTACAGCGCCGGGGGCGGTTCGTCTTCCTCCACGAAGTCGATTTGTTTCGCAGACCCGCCCTCGGTTTTTATCTCTTGAAAGGAGCATGAAATGATATGTCCAATAATGAGCAGGCCAATGAATGAAGTCGGCGCACATGACCAACCAATAGTAGATGTCCATTTTGTAGATTGCCAAGAAGAGAAATGTGCATTATGGGCAACAGTTTACACTACTGAAAGCACGCCAACAAGTGGCTGTGCGTTAGAACTGAACGCCCACAAAGACGAAAGCGGTAGATATGCAGTTTAACCCAATGGATATACAAGACTTCGGCCAAAACAGTTTCGTAACGTGGGTTCCGGGCCTGTCGGAAAGGATAGACATTGCCAACCTGATCCACCCGGACGATCAACTGTATAACGCCCTGCTCGGCGATGATGAGGACCTGCCGATATGTGCCAAGTACGCGACAATCGCGGCGTGCAGCGACTACGACAAGCCTATCGAGGACAGGTTGTTTTTCCCGACAGCAACGGACGAAAAACTCCGGGGGCATATTCTGAAGATTATCTTTTCGGCGATAAGGGCCCGCCCGGAAAAGGTCAGGGATATGATACAAAAATGGACTAAGGATATTGAACGTGATTTGAATGAATGATTACAGGAGATTACGGGAGAGAGAGGATGTGTAAAATGAAAGAGTCAGAAAAAGCGGTTGAGTACATTCAGAAGACGAAGGCGGACGCAATGAGGATGCTTGACGATGCCCGGCACGAGGTCGAGTGTTGGGAGAATGTGGTAAGGGAGTGCGACAATGATTTCGCCGATGCCAGCTTTGACAGAAGGGCCTCGGGCAAGTGCAGGATAGCGATTATCGTGATAACTGTCCTGGTATTAATATCAATTGTGGTGTGTGGTAGCGGATGCGGTACTATCGAAGGACTGCGACAGGATGTTCATCAGTGGACGGAGCCACCCGCACATCACCGGACAACGAAGTAGCATACGCTTACGGGCGGCGGTCGAATGGCAGGGATGAGCCGAAGAAAAGTTGATGTTGTTTGGACCACAATGTCTGGTGTTCGCATAAATTAACGGATTCCGCCGCTTGTATTTTTTGGGAGAATGAGATTATGGGATTTGGAAACGCACAAAGAATGTGGAATTTGCAAGAATATATCGACGAATACGACACCTTGAAGGCCAGCCACGACAAACTGAATACATCCAGAGCTGCATACGCATTTTTATTGGGAAGATATGGGCGGCACGACATTGATTGCCCGTTAACTAAAAGGTTTATCGGAGGCAAAGAATGCACATGCGGTTACACAGAATCTTTGCAAGCCCTAAAGGAAGGGGAGGTACCATGAAAATTAGAATTATCGAAAAATTTTGGGTAATTTGTTGGGCGGTTCGCTTCTGGTGGGCTGCGAGGAAATAGAATAATGAATAAGTGCTTTGCTTGCGGAACTTGTTTGACAGACTGGGAAGCTGGCAGCCATTGCTGTAGTAAGTTAAGAACTATTCGAGAAAAATCAAGGGCAAAAGTCTGGATCAACACTGATTGTCGCACACCAAACGCTTATTACCACAAAAAAATAGAGATAGGGTTCGCAATGGTGGACCCAGATAATAGTTGAAAGGAGCTAAAATCATGTCACAGCGAATAACATTAAACAAGTTGAAGATTGAGAACTTCAAGGGAATCAAGTCCTTTGAACTGGACCTGGCCGGCAAGGATATGGAGATTGCCGCCGAGAACGGAGTCGGCAAGACAACCATCTACGATGCCCCCCTGTACCTTCTGTTCGGCAAGGACAGCACCGGCCGCAAGGACTTCGAAGTCAGGCCGCTGGACAGACGCAACAAACCTCTCAAGGGCGTTGTGCTGATGGTGGAGGCGGAGTTTGATATTGACGGCACAGCCCACGTCTTCAAGAAAGAAAACCACGAAAAGGTCGTCAAGGGCCAGCTTCGCGGGTACGAAACGCTTTGCTGGATAGACGAAGTGCCGAAGAAAATCAGCGAGTACACCGCCTATATCGCGGAGCTTATCCCGGAGGACACTTTCAAGCTGCTCACTGACCTGCACTTCTTTAACGAGAAGATGCACTGGAACGCTCGCCGGAAGGTGCTGAAGGACATCGCCGGTGATATTGGGACTCCGCAGGGCTTTGATGAGCTGATGGGGGAACTGAACGGCAGGAGCCTGAAAGATTACAAGGACTTACTCACCGCACAGAAGAAACGTCACACCAAAGAGCGTGACGAAATCAATCCCCGATGTGATGAAATACTAAAGGGGCTGAGCCATCCGGATTGTGACGTTACGGCAGTGACGGACAAGAGGGACGTTCTCAATGTGAGCATTAACAAGACCAAGACCATCCGGACGGAGCTGTTGGGCAGGGAATCGGAACGCCAGAACATGCACACGAAGGTTACTGAGCTCACAAGGCAAAAGCTGATGCGGGAAAGTGACCTGCAAAACGATATGTCGGCGGTGCAGGCGTTAATCGATGAACGGACGAAACTTCTGGACGGTGTTTCTTATGATGAGCAAATAGTCATTACTGCACTTCGCCAACTGGACACCGCGAAAGGCGAAAAACTGACAGCGGAACACGAACTGCAACAATCACTGAGAACCTTGAATAAGATTCGTGACGAATACACAAAGGCCAGTGAATCACCGGGAACATTGCTCTGCTTCGCTTGCGGACAGGACTTGCCGGAAGATAAGCTGGCAGAGAATAAGTCAAAACGATTAAAAGCTCTCGGCGAAATGACTAAGCAGGGAAATGATTTAAAGAAAGAGGTTGATGAAAAAAGGCTGCTAATCGGCGAATTAGAAACCAAAATCAAGCTCTTTACTAAAACCTTCGATAATTCAGAGGAAATGTTTAAGCTGGAATCAAAGAAGGCAGAACTCCGCCTCGAAGCAATCGACAAAGAGATTACGGCCCGCCCGAAACCGAAGCCGGAAGCCGATGGAGTATGGCAGGCTATTGACGCCGATATCAAGAAGGTCGAGGCTGAAATCGGGCCTCCTGTCACGGAGCAGCTTACGGCGCTCGAGCAGGAGCTTACAACACTGGAATCAGAGCTTGAGACTGTCAATAATACACTTGCCCAGGCCGACCGCATAGAGCAGGACAGGAAGAGGATCGCTGAGCTTGAGGACCGGGAGAAAGAGCTTGCCCAATGCCTTGCGGATATTGAGAAGCTGCTAACGGACATCCAGCTTTACAACGCCGAGGAAAGCAATCTGCTGACAGCGGCCGTCAATGGCAAGTTTGCGGTGACGAAGTTCAAGATGTTCGATGAACTGCTTAACGGCACACTTGAACCATGCTGCGTGGCTATGCTGAACGGCGTTCCCGCCCCGGACATGAGCAGCGGCCAGAAGATTTTTGTCGGTATCGATATCGTTAATGTTCTGAGTGAGCATTACGGCATATCTGTCACGCTCTTCATAGACCATGCCGAGAGTATGACGTTGCCCATCGAGGCAAAGAGCCAGGTGATTAAGCTCAGGGCCGTCGAGGGCGTTAAGGAACTGAGAACCGAAGTATTAGAACGAAAGGCGGGGGTGTGATGGACGAAAAGGAAGCATTTGAAACAATGCGAAATTTAGGTCTATTTGCTTGCCCGCTTAACAATGGCGATTGGTTGGTCGGCAGGGCAAGCTATATTTATTCTTTCTTCATCACAGACGACCACTATCAAGACGAACACGTAGAAATTGCCCCCACGTTGATAGAGGCAATCGAGAAATGGATAGAAAATCACACATAAAGAAAGAAGGAAATCATGGAAAACCAGTTAGTAAAAAGTCCAATAAGCCAAATCAAGGCTTACACCAACAACGATGAAGTGAAGGGCCGTTTCGAGGAAATGCTCGGTAAGCGAAGCGGGGCCTATCTGAACAGCATTATTAACGTAGTCCGTGGCAGTGACGCCCTCCAGAAGTGTGCTCCTGCGAGCATAATGAGCGCCGCTGTCGTTGCTGCCACGCTGAACCTTCCGATTGACCCGGCATTGGGACAGGCGGCGATAGTTCCCTACAAGGGGACGGCACAGTTTCAGATAATGTATAAGGGCGTAACGCAGCTTTGTATCCGCAGCGGCCAGTATCAGACGATTCATTGTGCGGAAATCTATAAGGACGAACTCAAGAGCCACAATCCGATTACCGGCGTTGTCAAGTTCCATAACTCGGAAACGTACAAGATGCGTGACAGCGGTAAGTGTGAAGTTGTGGGCCATTATGCCTATTTCAAACTTATTACCGGGTTCGAGAAGTCCGACTTTATGACCGCCAAACAGGTTATGGCACATGCCGAGAAGTACAGTAAGGCTTATCAGTATGACCTCCGGGTAAAGAAGAAAGCATCGCCCTGGTCAATCAATCCGATCCAGATGGGCAATAAGACCATCCTGCTGAGACTCCTGAAGAAATATGGTGTTATGTCAATCGAAATGCAGGATGCCATCGTTAAGGACAACAGCTTCGAGGCCGCCGAAGAGAACGCCAGGAAGAAGATCGACTCCGAGCAGGGTTCCGAGCCTATCGATGCGAACTTCGAGAAGCAGGAACAAACGCCGGAGCCGGAGCTGACGTCGGCACAGAAGGCGGCAAAGACGAAAGCAGCCAATAAGAAGAAAAAGGAAGCGGCACAGACTCAGCAGAAGCAGGCCTCATCGCTCTACACTTGTAAGGCGTGTGGCAGTAACTTTGACAATCCGAAAATATCCGGTGAGGGTGCCGCGGCAGTTTCGATATGCCCGAACACAGGTTGTCTCTCGAAGAACATCGTAGCGAACGAAGAGTTTATGAATGATTAATCAAAAGGAGCTTAAATATGGAAACGAAAGAAAAAATCATCGCACTACTGCGCAAAGTAGAGCGTCCCGGAATCGAAGAGCTTATCCAGTATCTTTGCCTCAGCGACTTCTTCGAAGCACCGGCATCGACAAAGTTTCACGGCTGCTATGCCGGGGGCCTGGCTGACCATTCGTACAGCGTCTATAAGCTGTTGAGTGCCAACTGCGTATTGTTGAATCTCGGGACCGCTGTGGATTCCGGACAAAAGCCGCTTGCGATTACGCCGGATGCGTATATTATCCCGCCACTGCTGCACGATGTCTGCAAGATTGGCACTTACCTGCCGATTAAGGAAGGTTCTAAGTTTCTTTACTATTGGAACAAGGCACAGCCCAAGGGACATGCGACGTTATCGATTAGCCGTATTGCGAAGTATATCGCCCTGACGGAGATTGAAACGCTGATGATAAAGTTCCACATGGGCGTTTACGGCCTGAATGAGTTCTATGAAGAGGGCGGCTGGCAAACGGGTGAATATCCGATTCGCGGCGACTATTCGAAGGATGAGGGCATGACCAAGGAAGAGAGCCAGAAGGCCAGGTACGGCATGTCGCTGGCAAACGCCTGGTATCATAATCCGATTGTGAAGCTGATGTACTTCTGCGATGAGCTTTCTACAATGGAGTCGAAGTATGCGAATTAAGTCACTACTACCGTATTACGGAAGCAAAAGGAGCATGGCAGCTAAGATAGTCGAGGTCCTCGGCGATCACCAAACATATTGGGAGCCGTTCTGCGGATCCATGGCGGTATTGTTCGGCAAAGAGCTTTGTGAGATGGAGACGGTGAATGACCTTTACGGCGATTTGATTAACCTGGCAAGAGTTGTCAAGGACAAAGAGCTTGGTTTTGAGTTATACGATAGACTTGCTCGAACATTATATGTCGAGGACCTATTCCATGAAGCCAAAGCTAAATGGATATCAATCCCGCCTGCAGTTGACATTGAGCCGGACATCAATAGAGCATACTATTATTTTGTGGCCTCATGGATGGGGATTAACGGCGTGTCGGGTACCGCCCGGTATAATTACGCTTTTGCTATGCGATGGTGCGTAGGCGGTGGCCAGGGAGCTAAGCGATGGCAGTCTGTAGTAGGCTCGATGCCGGCATGGCATAAAAGACTTCGCAATGTAGTAATAATACGAAAGGATGCGTTCGAGGTAATACCTAATATCAAAGATGAGGCCGGCGTTGCTATTTACTGTGACCCGCCATACTTTGATAAGAGCGATAAATATGCCCATGACTTCACTGCAGAGGACCATGAAAAATTAGCGGAGCAGCTTAAAAGGTTCGAAAAGTCAAAGGTGGTTGTAAGTTATTACGACTGCCTGCAGGCTAGAGAGCTATATAAAGACTTCGACCTTATAGAATGTAAAAAAAGCTATGCCTCATTGCGAAATGCTTCACGTCATAACGAGAAAAAGAGGGTGCGAAAAGAGCAGGTCGAAGTATTGATTGTGAACAAAGCAGCAAGGCAAATAGGATTATTCAAATGAAATTCATCCAGCATCATAGCAGTAGTTCCGGCAATTTGTACGAGGTTACGGCCGCTAACGGCCATCGCCTGCTATTTGACCCTGGCGTGACGTGGGCAAGGCTGCAAAAAGCGTTAAGCTATGACTTAACTAAGATTGACGGCTGCCTGCTCTCACATGAGCACATGGATCACGCAGTGGCCGCTCTGGACGTGATGAAGGCGGGGATTAACGTATATTCGAGCTACGGCACGCTTGAGGCCCTGGGGCTCACTGAGCAGCGACGAGCCATATTCCTGGAGGAGCCCGGCACATTCAAGCTGAGCGACAGTTTCTCGGTGTGCAGCTTCAGAATCAACCATGATGCCGCGGACCCGTTCGGCTATATCGTTAAAGAGGTTGGCGCCGAAGAGTTTTTGTTCTTTGCCCCGGACTCCAGCCATATCAGGCAAAGTTTTGATATTAAGTTTAATATTATCGCTATCGAATGTTCCTACGATCTGGAATACCTGAAAGGGCGGGTTGACAGCCGGGACATTAACGAAGTTCTTGCAAAGAGGCTGCTGATAACCCACGCAGAGAAGCAGACGACGATTAAGTATCTGCGGGAATATTGCGACTTGAGCCATTGCCGGGAAGTGCATTTACTCCACTGTAGCAGTGATAATCTGGACAAGCAGGCTACGAAGATTGAATTTGAGAAAATGTTTTTTATAAAGACCGTAATCAGATGAGGTGATTTATGCTTAAATTTTTACCAAGTGACGCAATATTGGGAAGCTTGAACGGGTTTGCGTCTCGTTATTACCCGGATGGCGACTGGTTCATGGCCTACGAATGGTTCTGCCGCAAGCTAATGGAGTTTCGGCCAGATGATACGCCCTTTGCCTTACTGAACGAAACAAGCTCAATAAACAACGGCAACTTTTACAGAATGGGGATCGCCAATTCTCCGCGAGATAGATTGGTATATTTATTCAAGCATGGTTGGTTTCATGCAGAGGCTGAGCCGTTTCTGGCTTATCTGGGTATTAAAAAGTGGGCCGATTTAGCTAAGCCTATAACCATAATAGGCAGAAGGCCAAAAGAGTTCCCCTGTCGAAAATGGTTCGAAATGCGGGGAAGGGTTTTGAATTATAGCCCAAATAAGTGCCACAAAAAAGCAAGGTGGGTAATGGGCTTTAGCTTGCAGTACGCGAGATGGAAAAAGCGATGGGTTGCCCAAATCACTTACGGCTACCCGCACGATTCAAGTTCATGGGAGATACACCTTAAACAGAATTACAGGGAGTTCCTGGATACTTTCGGAAAGCGAATACAGGCATGGATTGACGAGATTATGAAAGCTGATGAAAGTCCGGGCTTGCGATTAGAACAAGTGAGGACATGGAGCAGGGTTTATTCGGCGATGCGGGATTTGTTTTATAGTAACAACGTCTATGATATGGAAGAACAGCTTGCCGATGAGCTTGTGAAAATAAAAGGTTCGACTATTACGGAAGGTAAAATAATAATTAACCCACAAAGACTTGCAACTCTGAAGAAGTGGGCTAAATTGACAGTTTCAAAATCATAATACGAAAGGAGTAAGTTTTATGACAGATGAACAAATGGACTTGATTGATGTCCACGGCAAGAAAATGAAGCCTGTTATAGCCGCGGCAAGAAAGTACAGAGCCACTATCGCTAAGCGGCTCAAGCTTCAGGAAAAGGAGGCTGAAGAAAAGCAGACTGTTTCTGACCTTATCAAGAAATTAAAGATAAAGCCCTTGCCTTCGGGACTCATACACTTTACATGCGACGGACTTGATATCATCGTCGAGCCCGGTAAAGAGAAGGTCAAGGTCAAAGAGCTTGAATAAAGCTTAACGTTACGCCGTGAGGTGGCGGGGTTTCGTGCTCCTAACTTGCCCCGTCACCGTTTTTTTGAGGATACATAAGATGCGACTCAGAATGATATTATACTGGCCGATAGCGGTTCTGACTGCGATCCCGATGTGGTGGGTATTGAGGAAGTTGGATAAGCTGTTGTGTTACCTGGAAAGGGATGGTGATTGATATGCCGTGGCTCTGTGCATGGTGCAAGATATACGGAAAGTTTCCTGTGTCCGAGGCTTACCGCCCCGATGATGAAGAGGGCGTATTGACCGAGGATGGAGAGTTGATTTGTGCGACCTGTGCCGAGAACTGGCATAAAGGAAAGGGACAGTCTGATGGCGGATAAAACTAAAATACAATGGACGCAGGCCACATGGAATCCGATTGCAGGCTGCACGAAGTGTTCGCCCGGCTGTGATAACTGCTATGCCGAGAGGATGGCGGGACGGTTGGCGAATATGGACAGTGATAAATATACTCGCGTAGTAAAGCCACAACTAAAGCCCTGCGGCCCCCTATGGCAAGGCAAGTGGAATAATAAGATTTATTGCGATGAGAAATCCCTCGACATCCCCCTCCACTGGCGCAAGCCCCGCATGGTATTCGTAAACTCGATGAGCGATACGTTTCATGAGAAAGTGCCGTTTGAGTTTATAGTAAATATCCACAATGTTGCTTATGAAGTTGAACAGCACACCTATCAAGTATTGACGAAGCGAATAGATAGGGCGTTGGAATATTATCAATGGCTTGAAAAAAGTAAATATAATATCCCTACTTTGCCTAATCTCTGGCTCGGCGTAACAGTCTGCACACAGAAAGAAGCAGACGAGAAAATCCCCATCCTCTTGCAGATACCGGCTGCGGTTCGGTTTGTATCGATTGAGCCGATGCTGGAAGAAATAAGGCTTAAACAGTCTTGGCTATTGGGGTATGATTTCTCTGGAGGTTTGAGGATAGAAAAACCGAGGCTTGACCAAATTATCCTCGGCGGCGAGTCCGGCCCGAAGGCAAGGCCGATGCACCCTGATTGGGCAAGGTCGATTCGTGACCAGTGCGTAGCGGCAGGCGTGCCGTTCTTCTTTAAGCAATGGGGGGAATATGGAGTATATGGCCCGAATCAGCATTTTGATGTACTGCATTGGCGAACTAAAAAAATAAAAGATGCTTACAAACTTTTGCACCCAACTGACTGTTGTATAGAGGGTTGGACTGACGGAAGTATGCCTGTAAACCCGAAAGAGGTTAAATTGGTGAAAAGGGACGTTAAAATAGTAGCGGTAAATCGCAAGACCGGGGAATTTGAGGAAGGGCCGGGAATGTCTCATAGGGCGGCGGAGATGGCTCGTGTCGGCAAAAAGAAAGCAGGCTGCCTACTGGACGGCAGAGAATGGAAGCAATACCCCCTAATAGCAAAAGAGAACCAATGAACAAAAAAATAGACACAGAGCAAATACGAGCGTTAGCGGAAAAGGCAATAAATTATGCTAACGATAAAAATATCGAGAAGATGCTTAATAAAGCTCACACAGAAAGCCGAGCCTACCAGTGGATAATGCGAGATATGTCTTCCTGTATCAACCAAATCCTTCTGCTTCTGCCAGAGCCATGCCCGACGTGCGGGGGAAGCGGAGTAAAGCCACGAAAACACTATGATATGTCTGATCCGGATGACATTCCTTGCCCCGACTGCCAGAGTAAACCGTCAACAGGGGCTAAAGTCTTTTATGATTCTCATTTGCCAGAGAGCGAAGAGCCTGCCAAGCAAACACAAAATCCAAACCCAGAGCCAGACCATCCATATCCTGATGATTGGTACTCGCCGGACGAAGGCTATATTAATTGTCTAAAGATAAACCAACTGAAGGGCAAAAACTGTCGTAAGTGCGTAATGAGGAAGATATGCGAAGATAGAAGCCAAGAGCCAGAGAAGCCAGACCATATTGTTGAGGTCAACAAAAAGGTTGAGCCTACCAAGCCTGTGAGCGAGTTTATGGAAAAGATAGAGGCTCTAGTTGAAAGGTTATCCGAAAAGCCGACTCCTGCCGAAACTAAAAGGTTTTTCATAGCATTGATAGATATATTATTCGACACAAAGGAAAAACTCGAAGCCGCCAAGATAAAGATTGGTTTTCAGAATGCCTTAATTGACGGTCAACAAGAAGAAACCAAGCAAATCTACGAGCAGTTAGACAAATACAAAGATGCCGAAGAGAACCGCTATCTTTTAGCTTATTACGAAGAACAAAACATAAGGCTAATTATACAAGAGAAGGGGTTTATAGAGCAACTCCAGCAACTCCAAGCCAAGTTAAAGGGCGAAACTAAACGGGCTGATGAGGCAGAGGAAGAATCGAACCATCTTAAACGAGTATTGACAGATTAATGGATTGTGTGGTCAGCCATTAAGGGGCTTTTTTATTTTACAAGGAAGACTTGAATGATAGAAGATGGAGCGACTATTTGGGCAAGGAAGACCTTAGAGAGTGAAATATTCTTTGATAAGCCGGATAAGTGGTTTAAGGTTTGGTTTTATATTGTGAACAAAGCTTATCATCAGCCCCACAATAGACTTATGCGAGGTCAGTGTTTCTTAAGATACGAGTGGATTACCACCGCAACAAAAGCCACACAGAATCAGGTCAAGCACTGTATTGAATTCTTAAAGGCACGCCAAATGTTAGCCACACAAAAAGCCACACGCGGAATGGTTATAACTGTTGTTAAATACGAACTTTATCAAAACCTCGACAACTACAAAAGCCACACCAAAAGGAATTCAAAAGGAACACAGAAGCCACACAGAAGCCACACAGAAGGAAAACAAAAGCCACACTCATATAACAAGTATGTTAACAATGGTAATAATGTAAAGAATGTAAATAATGGAAAAACACCCCCTAAAGGGGGTCTGGGGGTGTGGTTTGAAAATCTTTGGGAAATTTATCCAAAAACGGTCGGGAAGGTTAAAGCTTGGGAATCGTATCGAAAATTAAATCCATCCGAGGCGTTGCATAGTAAAATATTAAATGCCATTCGAGAGCAGTCGTTATCTGACCAATGGAAACGTGAAAACGGGCGTTACATACCCAAGCTTGTGAATTGGTTGGACCAAGAAGGCTGGGACGATGTGTTGCCTCGCAAGGAAACAATTAAAGAAATGCACAAAAGGCTGAAGGAAGCAGGGGAATTAGAAATATGAGAGCATTATCAGTACATCAGCCATGGGCGACTTGGATTGCTAATGGCGAAAAGACAATCGAAACGAGGAAATGGCGAACGCACTATCGGGGGGATTTATTAATATGTTCGACGAAGAAAATATACGGAATACAAACACACACCTTACTATATGGCATGGCTCTGGCTATTGTTAATCTATGGGATTGTCAGTTGATGGTGGCTGATGATTCGGGCCCTGCAAGGGTTTCTTTTAATAAACATCCAGGGCTATGGTCATGGTTTCTTAAAGACATCCGACCAATTAAACCATTCCCTGTCACTGGCAAGCAGAGGTTTTATAATGTGGATATACCTAAATGAATGAAACCGAAGCTCAAAAATTCATAGGGGATGTGCTCAAGGGATTCTTCCCGGCCTGGGAGACGACGAACGCTGAGTATAAGGTCTGGGTTCGGAAACTTATTGCGTTTGATTATAATAAAGCGGAGCGAGCACTTGGCGACTGGCTTAGTGAGGAATTATTCCACGGCAAGGCACCCAAATTAGGCAAAGTTCTGAAGGCACTATTTTCGCGTGACGCCGGTATTGTTATTGAGAAGAAACTGCAACCTGACATAAAAGCAACTCATTATATCGAATGTATTGAGGCCCCCGAAAGGAACCCGAAGTTGATTGGACGGAAACGCAAGGTATATGCGGCTGAGCTGTCGAGGCAAGGCGATCCGGATTATATGCTGCGGATAGCAGAGGGGATGCGGGGTAAATATCAAGACCTTTATGGTGGGACGTGGATTATTGTCCAGGTTGAGCCGGAAGAGCCGGACAGTGGACTCCGTGGTCCGCAGGCCAGGGACAAAGCCTTTGCCGACATACTCAACGGCCCGGACAATAGAACAAGGCGATGGCTGGAAAGGTATCTTAAAAAACAATACCCGCAAAATATGCGGCCTGATATGCAATCAGTACCCCCGCTGGAGGTTCCAAACCGAGGGATGAAGGTCAGAGAGTAGATTAAGGAGTTGTTTTTATGAGCGAAATAAATGATGAATCATCGTTATCAGAATTTCTTAGAAACAATATAACAGACGAAGCGGGCAGTTTCGCCCAATATGATAGTGCTTATCGACGAGGTGTTTCGCAGGCACTAAACTTTGCAGCCGACCTTATGCAATATGGAATTACGTATGAAGATATGTGTTGGTTGGTGAATGAATCATTAAAAATGAGGGTTAGTAACGAATGTTATCCTGCGTATCTTGATGTATTAAATAAAAGATACCGTGCTAAAAAGAAATTGTAGGAGCTATTCACATGAGCAGGCTATCAGACCAGAGAGAGGATTTATATTATGGCGAGCATATCTCTAATGAGTCAAATAAATTACCGGGCCATCAAGACAGAGTTGCAAGGTACATGCAGGAAATTCACACGAGGCTCGGGCCAATGGACGCTAAGAATCTGAGAAGTGGGGCGATGATGCGTTGTGGCTGTGATATTTGCGCACGCTACAGGAAAACAGGAACTAAGGGACCGGAGAATAGGAGCTTTAAGAAATGCCAAAAGTAATACCCTACACACAGAAGACGCTAAAGGCCATGCGTGAGCGTGGCCGTTATGTCTGGAAGGTCGAACACACGAACCCGTTCAGGATTGTCGCTGAGCGTAACGAATTGCGGGTACTGAGAAACGAAGTGCTCAGGATATGTCACCCAGACGCTTTGCGAGAAGCGGGGAACAGGACAAAGCTGTATAATATAGCCGTCCCGATTGTGCCGAACTACGGGACCGGCGCCAAGAACGATTGCTTTGGCTTCATGGACCTGCTGGTGATTGACCCTGTTGAGGGTGTTATCGCTGTTCAATCGACCGGGCCAACCGGCCATGCGGAACACAAAAAGACAATACTCCGAAATGATTACGCTCTTCGGTGGGCCCATCATGCGAAGATTGAATTGTGGAGTTGGCGGAAGCTGCTCGTCAAGAAGGGCGGCAAACTGAGGACGTGGCAGCCCCGCATGGAGGTTATCACGCTGGATATGTTCGTGGAATTTACTAAAACTGATGTATGTCAAGAAAGGTATCAAGATGGGAATAATGCCATGGAACCAATTTCGTGAAGAAGTTACGGGAATTACAGGTGAGGTCATTGATGAAGACAAAAAGATTAGGAGAGACAGGCTTGAGCCGTTTATGCCCTACCTAAAACATAAAAAAAGATGTCCAAAGCAGGCTGGATGCACTTGCGGCCTCAACCAAGTTATTACGGAATACATGAGAGGTGGTTAGTAAATGCCCCAATGTCCCAAATGCAAAAAGGATTTTGCGAAAGGCGTCAAGGCTGCATACAAGCTCGGACTGCTCGATGGAGAGAACAGGCTTAAGCTTACAATCAACCTGATGGCGAGAACGAACGGGAATCTTTTCAATGAACTTACACGCCTGGACAGATGGCAACCGCTTGATGATTCCACAATCAAGCTCACTCCAAAGCTAATC
>DAOUVA010000380.1 GCA_030667885.1 Phycisphaerae bacterium | reverse complement strand
GTGGCCTCAAAACTCGCCAACCCGGACGGGACAGATGGGGTCGATTTGTGGGGCAGCACATTTTTAGGCTGGGGAAAGATTCCTGTTTCGGATGCCGGAGGCGGGCGTACAATAGGTTATTACGGCGGCTACGGCGTAAATGGTTATATATATGTTCCGCTGGGCGAAGCGGTTTATGGAAAAGCTCCTAATAGATTCTGGAAAAATATTAACGTTAAGAACGGTCATGAGATACCGATGTTTCTTGACTGCTATTTCTGGTGCGGATGGCCGGATGATGACGACACTCCTCCGGAATACGACGGCGAACAATATCGCGGTGACGATAATGCAATGAACCGTTTTTGCCTTAACCGCCACAATGGCGCGATAAATGCCGTTTTTATGGACTATCACGTAGAAAGCGTAGGGCTCAAACAGTTGTGGCAGTTAAAATGGTCTCGTGACTTCAACAAGGTCAATCCATGGACCCCGGCCGGCGAAGTTACCGCGGGCGACTGGAGTAATTACGGCACAGGCTGGATGGGAAGATTCAGAGATTAATGAAAAAAAAGATGTATCTGTAATGTGAATAATGGAGTATTATTTTTATTAAAGTCATAAAGCAGAATCGTGAAAAGAAAAATAATGGGGAAACCGGAAAGAGGTACTATTATGAGCAAAAAAAGTGGATTTACATTAATTGAGCTGTTGGTCGTAATCGCTATTATCGCGGTTTTGATGGCAATCCTGATGCCGGCGCTGTCGAGAGTCCGGGAGCAAGGCAAGCGGGTAGTGTGTGAACATAATCTAAAGAGTTTGACACTTGCCTGGGTAATGTATGCCGACGAGAATGACGACAGAATCGTCAACGGGGCCGGCGGATTCCACTACACGCAGAGCGGTATGACAGAAAATGGTTCTGCCAGTGGGATTATCGAGAGGGCCTGGGTAGGCAGGGGCTGGGGGAATAACTGGAATAACATCAATGTGACTGATACTGGGTGGACTGAAGAAATGAAGAAACAGGGCATCCGGGAAGGCGCCCTGTGGCCGGTGTGCAGTGATTACGATGCCTACAAATGTCCAACGGGAAGGCTGAATGAGTTCGTTACCTATGCAGTCGTTGACGCTATGAACGGACTGCCCCGAGACGGAACAACCAGCAGAAGCGGAAATCATCCGTTCGTCGTGGGCGCGAGGGTAGGTAAGACAACGTTGTTCATCAAACGAATGAGCGAGATAAGCAGTCCGGCGCCGGCCATGCGAATGGTTTATATAGATGAAGGTGCGATGACACCGGACAGCTTCGCCACGCATTACCAGCCAAACAACAGTTGGTGGGATGACCCGCCGAGCCGTCATGGCGACGGTACGACCGTATCGTGGGCGGACGGCCATGCCAGCCATCTTAAGTGGAGAGCTGCTGAGACCATTGAGATCGGCAGAACAAACCAGGATTACTATGGTTCGGGCAAAACTGTAAGCACTCCCGAGGGCATACAGGAACTTAAGGAATTCCAGAAATCCGTATGGGGCAAGAACGGGTAGTGATCTTCTTCACGACAGGCGTTGCTTAGACGGGCTCTGGATTCTTCCTTCAAATAAGCAGGACATAAAAAGGTGCGGACCTTTATGCGGATTTCCGTGCGCAAAAAAGCCGGCTTCGTGAGTTTTCCAACGGGATTTACCTTGATAGAGCTGTTGGTGGTGATTGCCATCATAGCGTTATTGATGGGTGTTCTTATGCCGGCGCTGATGCGGGCGAAAGAGGAGGGCAAGACCGTGAAGTGCCAGGCTAATCTGAGGACGTTGACCACGGCCTGGTTCACCTATGCGATGGATAATGACGATAAGCTTTGCGGCTCGTGGAATTACAACGGCGGCGGATGGGGCGACCCGTGGGACTGGGCATGGGCGCCATGGCAGGTCGATGGCAGCTCCGCGGTCAGTGACTATTTCAACGCCACACCACAAGAAAAGCAGGAAGGAATTAAAAAGGGAGTCCTGTACCCGTACACAAGAAGCGTTGACTGCTATCACTGCCCCAGCGACAAGAGCTTCGGGAGGAACTTTCGCACCTATTCCATGCCGGACAGCCTGAACGGCAAATGGGCACAGAACAAGGGCGGTACCGCCAACTGGACGGATGTATCTCATTTGTCCCAGTTGAAAGATCCGGCGACGAAGTATGTCCTGCTCGAAGAGAATGACCCCCGGGGTTACAATATCAACGCCTGGGTCATTAACCCGGGCGGCGTTGGGACAATGGTATGGTCGGACCCATTAGTGGTCTGGCACGGCAGCAGGAGCAGTTTTGGTTTTGGGGACGGGCATGCGGAGACATGGAAGTGGGGCAATGAGACGCTGAAAATTTTTCGTGACCTGACGAGTATGTCACAGGGTCAGCGCAATCCACAGACCGAGGACGGCATTCGAGACATCGAGCGTATCCAGCGAAGCTGGCCCGAGCCAAGAGGTTCGTCCGGGAGCGGCTGATACCAATTGTTATTTCAAGATGAATGATTGAAATGGGGCGGTGATATGATAGCGCCGGGGGTCTTCGAACCTGCTCACCTGTCAGATTTGTTGAGGCGGGAAAACGATATGTTCTACATCGCGGCAATATGTCACAAGTCGCGCCAATAAAAGCACAGCGTCGCAAGGGTAACCGCCGCCAGACTCGGCAGCCCGTACCCCAAAGTTACGCGAAATAGCGAGAAATCCTCAAATTTTTTAGTCTCGAAAAAATCTCCTTTGGAGGCCTTTGGTTTTGCCGGGGCTCCGGAGAGCCGACTGAGTAAGTTGCCGAACTGTTCAGAGAACTGCTCCATATCCTGCATTGTGCCCGCGGCCTTCGCCTCGTCCTCGCTTTGCCGCCAACTCTGCCGAAGCTGCGTGGATACCGCCCGGCTAAGGCTCACAGGCGAAAACTGCTCAAGAGAAAAAATGCTCAGGATAAGACTTATCGGGTACCAGACAAAGATAAGCACCACTACCGCCAGCAGCGGTTTCCGCAGCAGCGCTCCCACGAGAAATCCCAGTGACACTAAGAAAGTGAGCACCAGGCCCACAACAAACAGGGCGCTGACGATTCCATAGACAGTGACCAAATCCTCTCGAACCGGGCGCTTGGCTAAGGTAACCACTAAAATCGCCGGCACTACCACCACTAAATAAACGCTCAAGACCACCAGCACGCGGGCCGACCACGTGGCCAGCAGGTATTCGCACCGGCCAACCGGACGGCTCAATATCCCATCGGCCAAAGCCTCGGCTCGCGAGCCAGACACCGGGCTTACACCGAGAACAACAACCACAAGAAACCACGGAAAAACCAAATATGGAAACAAGATTGATGCGATCAGCGGCGCATCCTGAAATTGAGTCCAGTTCGCCGCAACCAAAAGAAAAGTCAGCAGCCCCGTCGCCGCCAGCCAAAGCCGAACCAGCCGGCTGGCCCACAGCGTTCCCAGGTCTTGCTGGAGAATCGCCAGGAAAGGCATCATACGCGTTCCGAGTTTCGATATCTTATCTGCCGAATCCATGCGCTTCATCCTCTTGCAATAATTGTAAATAAGCATTCTCGGTCGCATTATGACCGGAATGGATCGCCTGGAGCGAGACATTGCCGGCATCGACAAGTTTGAGCACCTCGGCCAGCGCACCGCTCCGGCTGCGCCCGTCGGCAATCCCAACGACCAGTGTATCACCGGCGCCAATGCGTGCGTCAAGCCCATCGAGCTTCGCCGCCTCTTGTGCCAGACGCTGGATGTCCCCATCCTCGCCTTCCAGCTCCAATGTGAAGTCATCCTTGCGAAGATATCGCTTCATATCCTGCATCGAACCGGCGAAGATCATACGCCCTTCATGCATCACCCCTATGTGGTCGCATATCTGGTCGATGTCGCTGAGAATATGCGTAGCCACCACGACCGTCTTCGTCTTCCCTAATTCGCGGATGAGGTCTAATGTAAATCTCCGGGCCGAAGGGTCCAGCCCTGCCGTCGGCTCATCCCACAGCAGCAGAGGCGGGTCGCCGACAAGCGCCGCGGCAATCCCTAACCGAGTGCACATCCCCGTGGAGAAAGTCTGTATCTGCTGTTCGGTAGCCCCAAGCAGCCCCACGGCGCGAAGCAGCGCCGATATCCGGGGCTTGCGAACCTGTCGCGGCAGCCGGGACAGCTTGCCGACAAGGTCAAGGTATTCGATAGGTCGTAAGTTGCCGGGCAGCTTCGGATTTGTGGGCAGATACCCAATCTGAGAACGGACGCCAACCGCGCCCGGCCCGCACGACTTGCCGAAGACCTCGGCCTGCCCGGCTGAGGGACGCTGCAATCCCAAAAGAAGACGCAGCGTCGTCGTCTTGCCCGCGCCGTTAGGCCCCAATAATCCGAACACCGCTCCTTGCGGCACTTCCAGGTTCATATCATTGACCGCGATAAGCCGCTGACTATATATCTTCGTCAGATGCTCCGTGCGAATCGCCAGTTCCATCCTAAGCTCCTTGCCTGCGCCTTAGCTGCATGGCCCTTCTTTCACCTGTCAATCATAACCAGGCTTCTTACATTTGTGAGCGGTTCCAAAACAACCTCGCCCTATATAGCATCATTGTAAAGACTTATGCTCTACACGCAAGCGATTCTTAATAAGACTTTTCACCGTTGCATCTGGATTTTCTTTGTCTGTACAACAATTGTAGAGTGGGGCTTGCCCCACCTTTTGTTCTAATACAACCATTTTTTATATTCTGGTAAATCCTTCATGTCTTCGTATAGCCATACCATACGATCAAGAAACCAACTCTTTCCCATATATGTGAGAGCAATGCCGAAAATTGCGGGCCATACATGCAGCCTTACTACTCCGTAAATACAGAGCACCATTCCTATCGATGCGACAATACTTAATATGTTTGGCAATATCCTGTGATGTTCAGGC
>DAOUVA010000100.1 GCA_030667885.1 Phycisphaerae bacterium | reverse complement strand
CAAGGCGCTGGCCGAGGATGAGATTATCAAGACTAAAAGAAGTGATAAGATTTCCGGGAAATATTGACTGAAAAAGTCTACGCATTTTTTACTTTTACATAACATTCTGAATATGCACATAACAGTTAGAATCCTTTGCCAATAAATTTCCATATAGGTGTCTACACTATTCTGTTTCTAATGTATGTCAGAAATATTATATCCGACATTCCCCCAATATCCCCAAAAGAATTACATGATTGATACATTTATTTTCCACCGCCTTTTTAATCCGAAAAATAAAAATGAGGAATTGCCAAAACATATTCTCTTTTAAGTAAAAAGCTTTTGTGTTTTTCCCTATGTCCAGGTAAGTCAGGGACGGCGTGCATTTTTTTGGCTACCCTCAATGTTTTTATTACGCACTTTACAAAAAATCATTTATTTGGCATTATTGGGAGGTAATTATGAAGGAATTAAGGAAAATTAATAGTAGATGGAACTCCCTCGTGATAAATTTCAGTCTCATTAGATTCTTAAGTAAAGGTGAACGTGATGAAAAAATCAGATAAACCAACCAATCGCAGACAGTTTCTTAAATCACTGGCCCTGGCTACAACCGCGTTTCCATTCGCTATCGGTTGTGCTTTTGCCCGTCGTTCATTAAATGCTCGTAAAAAACACCGAAATGTTATCTTTATCCTCAGCGACGACCACCGTTACGATTTCATGGGCTTTCTTAACAAGCCCAAATTCCTTAAGACTCCAAACATGGATCGTATGGCTCGCGAAGGTGCTTATATCAAAAATGCCACTGTTTCAACGGCTCTATGTTCGCCCAGTCGCGCCAGTATCCTCACCGGCCAATTTGCTCACAGACACGGTGTCGTTGACAATAATTCCCGAGTACCGGCAGGTACCCGCTTCTTCCCCCAGGATCTTCAGAAAGCCGGTTGGCAAACCGCCTTCATGGGTAAATGGCACATGGGTCACGCCAGTGATGAACCACGTCCCGGCTTTAACAAATGGGTCAGCTTTAAAGGCCAGGGTGTCTATTTCAATCCTACCTTCAACGTCGATGGCAAACAAGTAAAACGCCAGGGCCACGTCTCCGATCTGCTAACCAACTACGCTCTCGATTGGCTCAAGAACGACTGCGACCGGGATAAACCTTTCTTTCTATATCTTTCTCATAAAGCTGTTCATGCAATGTTCGAACCCGCACAACGGCACCATGGCAAATACGATGATGTCAAACTCGAATATCCCAGGAGCATGGCATATACCGAAGAAAACTATAAAGGCAAACCTCAATGGGTCAAAGAACAACGCAACAGTTGGCACGGTGTAGATCACATGTATCACGGCCAGATGGACTTTGATACCTTTTACCGTCGTTATTGTGAAACCCTGCTTAGCGTCGATGAAAGCATAGGCCGCGTTATCAAGTACCTCGAAAGCAATAATCTCGCTGAAGATACCCTCGTCATGTATATGGGTGACAACGGCTTCGTTTTTGGTGAACACGGACTTATCGACAAACGTCACATGTACGAAGAATCAATGCGCGTTCCCTTCCTGGCCTGGTGTCCCGGTATGATCGAATCTGGCTCAGTTGTTGAAGAGCTTATCCAGAACATTGACATCGCCCCAACCGTCATGGATATAGCCGGCCTTAATCCCCCCGAGCGTATGGATGGACAATCATTCCTGCCAATCCTGAAGGGCAAAAAGATTCCATGGCGTGATGCTGCCTTCTATGAATACTACTGGGAACGCAACTTCCCCCATACTCCAACCACCCACGGCGTCCGTACCAATCGTTACAAATACATACACTATCACGGCATCTGGGATATTGACGAACTTTACGACCTGAAAAACGATCCGGAAGAAATGACCAACCTAATCGATAAACCGGAACATCAGGACCTGATTAAACAACTCAACAGCCGCATGTTTGAGTGGCTGGAAAAAAGCAACGGCATGCTTATCCCGCTACGCCGTGACCAGGGTTCCCGTGCAATCGAACGTAATCCTGAAAAGATCAGGAAATAACGTTAAAACAGCAGGACGATAATAAATATGTCATTTCGCCACCTTCGGCTCATTGGTATATGCGTTGCTGAACACTTTAGTTTTGCCGGACGAGCGCACGGCCTGTAAGGATCCGCTGTGTTTCATAAACCAGTTATGGTACACTTCACACTTGTCCTGCGGTACACCACGAATCACAACGGGAGTTTGCTGGGCCCGAAACGTATTATTATAAATCTCGATCGATGTTCCAGCAATGTCCGTGCCGTCTTTGCGATCACGTCCCCCGTGCATGTCAAAACAATGGCTCAGCGAAATCCCGAGTTCGACGTTATGCCGGGCCACATAACTGTTTCCGGGCCTCCCCGTACCCGCAATTGAGTGCCGATTCCAATTGAACAAATTGTGTTCTATCAATGACGATGCCGTGTTATGACATACACCATATCCCAGACCCTGGTATTGACAATGGTGGATATAGTTGTGATGGACGTGATGCCCCTCGGCTGTCATTAAGTAAATACCAGCGTGGGAGAAACCGGATATCTCACAATTATCCACTTCAAGACGCGGGTACTTGGTTGTTATACCATTTGAGGTTGGGAGTTTGTAGTAGTATTTATGCCCCTCACCACCTTCGCCAAATGAGCGGCGATGATGTTCCAGATATCGCTTTGGATTAGGCCCCTGAATACGTAAGCCCGTTACGCATACGTCCGGCCCACTTGCACGAATCATAACCGGCGTCTTCAGCACGTCACTTGTAAAGAGCGCACCTTTGGAGTCACCATGTCCGCGATCACCAGCCAAAGTTACACCTTGGGGAACCTCAAGCACAATCTCTTCGATATAGATACGTGCTGTCAGGTCAATTACTGTTTCTGCCGGGATGAAGACAATCTGCCCTGCTTTTGCTTTCGACAACGCTTCAAGCAACTCGTCCAGGTCTTTCACAATGTAATCACCCTTGACAATAATATTCGCGTAACCGGTTCGGCCACCAATCGGCCCCCTCTCGTCAGACTTGGCTCCATATACAGTGTTATCAATCTCCACCCATGTTGGCTGCTCGGCAGCTATACAAGGCCATACGATAAAAAAAATTATCAGTAATGAAGAGAGATGTTTCATCTTGTCTATAATACCATCATCCTCATAGGGACGTGAAGCCTAAAACATTATTCTGTTTGATATATTTCTTTTCATCCGAATATTTAATCCGATTTCACACTGAAATATTTCGCAAAACATTGACATTTGTTCGGATTCAAGATTGACAAAATCAACGTTTGTGGAGTCAAAATGCTGACAAGATGTTACCTGGAAATCAGGGTGTTTTCCAGTTCATGAAAGAGGTGACATTCCGATGAATTCTGTCAGCCGGCACCCTGGTCTTGCGTGACAAGCGGTTCATGACTGGTGAAAGGCAACCATAGCATGAATTTACGTACATCTTCGGTCATCAGATACAAACAGGGAATGATCACTAACGTAATACTCGTTGCAAATAAAATACCAAATCCCAGAGAAATCGCCATAGGAATCATAAACCGTGCCTGACGTGACGTTTCGAAGATCATGGGAGCCAGCCCACCAAAGGTCGTCAGTGTTGTAAGCAGAATCGGGCGAAAGCGTCTGCCGCCGGCCTTATGGATCGCTTCAAATGTCGAAGCGCCTTTTCGTCGTTGTCGGTTTGCGTAATCGATTAAAATCAGCGAATCGTTTATTACCACCCCGGATAGGGCAACAATACCCATCATACTCATCAGACTCAGTGAATAACCCATAATTATATGACCCAGTACGGCACCGACAATTCCAAACGGAATTGCAATCATAACTATTATAGGCTGGTAATAGCTCCCAAATGGAACCGCCAGCAGCGCATAAATAGCAAACAGAGCAAGAAAAAGTCCACTGAACAGGGCCGTTGTACTCTCCATCATATCCTGCTGACGTCCTTCCCATCTGTAAGACAATCCAGGGAAATTCCTTGTTAGTTGTGGAAGCACTTCAGACTCGAGTGTGGTTTTTACCTGGCTTGTCTGTGAAATCGGTTCAACATTCGCCGTAACAGTCACAGTCCGGCGGCCGTTACGCCGATTAATGGCTGTGTACGCACGCCCCGGTTTAACCTCAGCAATTTGAGCCAGCGGCACGTCCGTGCCTTGTGGGGTGCGAATCAGCAACTGCTCAAGATCATATTGTCGAATCCGCTGCTCGCGCGGCAGACGCACCTTGGCCCTGACTTCGTTGCGTCCTCTCTGCTGCCGCACTGCTTCTGCTCCATAAAAGGCATTTCGTAATTGTCGGGCCAACGCCTGCTGGGTCAGCCCCAGGCTGTGACCCTCCTCGGTCAGGCTGTAGTCCAATTGGCGCTTCCCCGGCGTATATCCATCGTCGATATCTTTGACATTTGAAAAATCCGCCAGCGTATCAGCCAAAGCTTCACTGGCCCGGTCAAGCACATCGATGTCACGGTGACTTAGCTCAATCGTCAGAGATGCACCGCCTCCGGGGCCTCCTCTGTCGGCCTCAAATCGCAGACTTTCAAGGCCGGGGATCGGGCCTAACCGCTTTCGCCACAACTGTGTCAACTCTGTCGTACTGATTGGCCGGACATCAGGGTCGGTCAAATAAACGCTGACCTCGATTATATTCTCATCAATCAATGCGAAGATGCCTTCGACCAGATCTTTATCACCGTTGGCTTTGGCCGTTTGCTCGGCCGTAGAAACCAACTTCTGACAAACCTCTTCGGCCTTCGATAGAGGTGAGCCAAAGGGCAAAGTAGCTGTTACAAAAGATATATCAGACTCAACTCGAGGCATCAGGATGACACCGATACGACCGCTGGCTACATAACCCAAAATAAAAATAAGTACAGCCAGACTAACAGCCACTGTCAATATTCGAAAGCGGATACATATATCCAGAAAAGGCATATACACCTTATTTATAACCCGGCTCAAAACACTACTGAAGAAATGTTGTAACATCCCCAACAAACTGGCCCGATTCGGTCGTTGTTTGCCATGAGCCAGATGACATGGAAGAATAAGCAACGCCTCAATCCAGGAAATGGAAAATACTGTAATGACCACAAATGGTATTACCCGCCAGATTTTACCCATTACCCCCGGCAAAAAACAGAGCGGCAGAAAGGCCACAATATTGGTTAGAATACTAAAGGTAACCGGCAGTAGGACATCGTGCGCTCCGGAAATCGCGGCTTGCATAGAACTCATGCCCCGCTGGCGGTACTCATAGATGTTTTCACCAACCACAATGGCGTCATCGACGACAATCCCCAACGCGACAATAAAAGCAAACATCGATATCATGTTGATCGTTACATCGAACATCGGTAGAAACAAAAAACATCCCAGGAATGAAATTGGAATACCCATGGTAACCCAGAAGGCCAGTCGAAACTCCATGAATAAGCCCAGCAGCACAACGACAAGTGCCAATCCAAGAAAAGCATTTTTTAATAGCAGCTTCAGACGCTGGCGGTATATATCCGATCTATCACGATTAATAACCCAGTTTATGCCAGGCGGTAGATCTATACCTATCTCGGACATGGCCGAACGAACAGCATCGGAAACCCCGATGGGAGTCTGCTCACCCACCCGATAGACTCCAAGGCCGATAGCACGCTTCCCGTTATATGTTGCATAGCGGTCCTTTTCCTCGAAAGTATCTTTGATTTGTGCTACATCTCCCAGAAAAAGTACCGCCCCTTCGGCAGTCGTAATCAATGGAATAGTCGCAAATTCTCTCGCCCAGTCACGACGTTCACTGACGCGTAAGAGGATATCGCCACCCTGAGTTTCAAGGCTGCCGCCGGGTATCTCAACCGAAGTCTGCCGGATGCGTCTGGCAACCTCGTCGAGCGTCAAACCATAAGTACGCAGAACATGTTGGTCGATTTCGATGGCCACTTCATATCGGCGTGCCCCCAGCAGATCCACCTGCGTGATCAGTGGGTCCTGGAGCAAGCGGTCCCGAACCTGCTCGGCCAACTCACGTATAATCCATTCGCTTACATCTGCGTAGATCTGGATTTGAAGCACTTCACGGCGCCTGATAAGCAGACTTACTTCCGGCTCCTCGGCATCTTCAGGAAAGGTTACGATTCGGTCGATTTGCTGCTTAATATCCTGATAGATCCGCTGAGTATCTGCTCCCTCTTCCATTTCCGCAATGACCCTACCCATGCCTTCGGCCGCTATTGCCGTGATTTCCTTGATCCCATCCAAACCACGAATGCTCTCTTCTATGGACAGGATGATGCCCTGCTCGATTTCTTCCGGACTTGAACCGGGATAAACCACTTGAGCAGTCACCATATTCAGATCAAACTCAGGAAACACTTCCTGTTTTATGCGAAGTGCCATCATGAAACCACCAACCATGAAGATGAGCATCAGTAGATTAGGTGTAATGCGGTTTCGGGTAATCCATGCGATGGGACCGGTCCTTTGTGAAGACGCAGCGTGGCGGTCTTGACGTGTCATCGCTGTCCTCCCTCGGCAGGCTCTTGTCGCTTGTCTTGTCCGGCCATTGGGCGTTCTCCTTCTTGAGATTGCCCGGGACCTTTATTTTCATCTTCGGCTCCTGCAATCCTCAAAGGCATACCCTCCACAGGTGCGGCTATATCAGTCATGACAAGTTTTTCATTCTCGGTTAATCCTTCGCTAATATACACCTGGTCTGAATCCCGAAAAACAATATTCACGTGCCGAATCTCGAGTTGGCTGTCATCATTCAGAAACCATACGGTATCATCATCTCGAAGATGGGACCGATTGATCGGATAAACAGACTTTAACGTTCGGCCTTCAATCTCTGCAGACACATACGAGCCCATCAAGAGTTGCGGCAGGTCTCGATTCTGTGGCTTAAGACAAAATGGATCATCTACAGCGACCAAAAGTCGTGCCATCCGGCCCTGGGTTTCTAATTCTCCAATAAGGCATAGTACACGTCCGGAACGAAAACGTTCAGCACCCCAGGCAAGAGTATTGTAGATGGTTACCTTGGAGCCCGAATCGTCGTTTTTTCGTGGGATGGTGAGCCACTTGAGCTGGCCTATCCAGACCTTTACCTCAATCCAGGCCTCGTCGGTTCCAATCAAGGTTATAAGATTCGAGTTGGCCGTAACCGTAGTTCCGAAATCGACATGCTTTTCCCGGACAATTGCATTGAAAGGAGCTAAAATATCACACCGGACCAGGTCGAGCTGGGCTTTATCCAGTGTGGCCTGGGCGGATTCCTGAGCTGCCTTGCTCGAAGCCAACTGGGGTTCACGCAAAACCAGTTCGCGATCTTCTTCACTTATAATTTCACCCAGCAGCTCATACTCCTGCTTTGCAATAGCCTGGTTTCCCTCCTCAACTTTCAAATCCTTAAGGGCTTTGGCAACATCGCTCTTACGCTGCCTAACAAGGATTTCATAATCTCTATGGTCGATCTCGATGAGTTTTTGCCCGGACCGGACAATGCCACCCGGAACAACATCAAAAGATAGATCCACGATTTGTCCCATTACCTGAGGACGAAGTGTAACTTGCTTGGCCGGCATGACAATCCCGTCTGCAATTACCTTTGTCGCGCAGTCATCTTGCTGGACGGGGATTACCTGCACAAGCTTAGGCTGAGGCGGTGGCTTTTTTCGCCCAAGGCGAGGGCTGGTACGAATCTGGTAACGATAGATTAGTATCGCTCCAGCTACGATAAGAACAGACACAAGAATCTTAATGCTTCCAAAAACAAGCATTCGCAGTATGCTGTGAGGCTGTTCCGGTCGGTCCTTTTTAACACTTGCAATTTCTGTCATAAAGATACCTATTTGCTCTGGATAATATTTCCCGAATTTTTCACTGCTCCTGTCAAGTCATTCACATCAGTTGGCGTGGGCTTTGGAAGATCGAATGAGCCGGCAATCGACCGGTATAAATCTATCCGATATCCAATAAGTGCACGTTGGGCTGTTATGACGCTTCGCTCCAGCGTCTGAAGGGACGTCAGCGATTCGAGCACTCGAATATAGTCGGTTTGTCCCTTGATGTATCGCTCTCGGTTGCGATTATTGGTCTCACGTGCCAATCCAAGTTGCAGTCTCAGGCTCTCAAGATACTGCGTCTGTTTTTTTTCGTGTGTCAGAGCGGTTTCGATTTCCTGGATGGCGCCCAGAATCGTTTGGCCCCATGTGTGAATTCGTTCTAAAACAATGGCATTCTGGCGTTCCACTTCTACTTTGCGCAGGTTACCATCGAAGACAGGTTGAATCGCGTTTGCGACCAGGTTCGCCAACCAGCCATCGAATAAATCACGCACGGACACCGACGACGTTTCCACATTTGCCGCCAGACTTATGCTGGGATACTGATCCGCTATAGCCGCGGCAAGACGTTGATCTGCAGCTTGTACCTTTCGGTAATCCTGGCGTATATCAGGCCGGCGCCACAGAACCTCGGCTGGCACCCCGAGCTTGGGCATTGGAGGTAAGTCTGGAAGGTCGATGGTTGTCTGTTGCCATACCAATTCAGGCTGGTATCCCATCAGGACCGAGAGCTGATACTGAAGCAGCTCCACTTTTTCTTCTGCTAAAATCAACAGGGCTTCGGTCGAGGCCACAAGTTGACGTTGTCGAAGCACGTCAGCAGCAGAGGCTGCCCCGTTTCTAAACTGGACATTTACGATATTAAGAACCTGCCGGTTTGTCTCGATTTGTTCTGTGGCGATTCGGATCAATGTCTTTGCCTCAGCCAATTGATACCATGTACTGGCAATCGAAGCGGTCAAGGTAATGGCTGCTGTGTTCACAGCTTCATGCTGTGCCTGGACATCCAGCCAGGATGCCTGCTGTAAAGACCTGATCTGAGACCATAAATCAACTTCATAGCCGGCCGCAATACCAAGCGAATAAAGAGTGCCATAAACAGTAGAACCTTGAGTTTCCACACGGCTGCGCCCAAAGCCGGCTCCCAGATCTGCTCGGGGCAAAAGGTTCGCATCGCTTTTTTTTGCCACGGCCTGAACCTGAGCCAGACGGTCCCATGCTACTGCCAAATCGAAATTGTCTTTCAGGGCCTTCTCGATGAGAACATTAAGTTCGTCGTCTTTGAATGACAGCCACCAACTGTCAGGCAACGGCTCAATGCCCGTTGTGGTAAAAGAGGACGGAATTTCCGTCGGCATTGGCGGCTGTTTGACCTGACGTGAGCAGCTCATAGCCGTCAACAGTAGGATGCTGATTAGCAATTGTATTTTTGGTTGTCTTATTATGCGTATCACATTTTAACCAATGCGATGGTTCGTATCTAATTCTCAATAATGACCCGACAAATAATTAGACTACTTTAATAAACAAAATCCTTCTAATCAAATACTTTGTTATTTTATCTATAGAAGTTTTTTTGTTCTTTATCAAACCATGCCTCCAACATAAGACAACCATTAGTAGGCTAACAACTTAGGAAGAAAACTATAAGAGCAGACAAAACATGGTTCCCTTATCGATACATTTCTTTGTCTGATTCAACTCCCAGGTGCAACTGAGTCAAATCCTGTTTTGTTATCCAGTTAATCTCACCGCTCAGGCAATTTTAGAGTTTTTGCTATAATTGGTGCGAGCCTGTCCGCCATTAATTGAAATCCAAGATCGTTGGGGTGTGATCCATCCACAAGCCCATCAACTTCATTTGGGCCAAGTAATGAATATCCTTCGATAAGAGAAAGGTGTTTATCTCCCTCTGCGATCAATTTTTTATATGTTTTCCGTATCACTTCGCGTTTCGCTTCAATAAATTCATGACCGCCCAAAAGTGATGATTCACGCCCGGCATATATTCGGGTTACGAGCATAATTGGGATTGTGGGATGTTTTTCACGGATAGTACGAACGAACGGTTCATATACTTTTTCCAGCGTTTCCCGGTTTTTATTGTTGGCCATGAAATCAAGAACAAAGCAAGATGCATCGATTTCTGCTACGGCTTCTGCAACTTCCTTTTCCCCCTTTCCATTTCCCGAAAAACCGAGGTTAACATGGTTAAGGTTAAGATTTCTGCAGAGTATCGCCTCGTAACTCATACCTGCCCGGCTTGCACAGCCGCCCTGGGTGATTGATGTTCCGTAAAATACAACTGGCTTTGGTATTGCAAATGGAGAAGGTTTTATAATTGTTGCGTTAGAATTGGTCCCGATTGCTTTAATTTTTAATCCATTGTACAGAGGAAGATATAAAACATGTTCTCGATGTTCAGGGGACGCATTCTTAAAATATATATGTTCAACATCTTTCTCTTTCCCGTGGATTGCTGTTCCTATGTAACTGTTGTCCGTATATAGGTCCACTCCGCTTTGTCCGAATACATGCATGTTTTT
>DAOUVA010000397.1 GCA_030667885.1 Phycisphaerae bacterium | reverse complement strand
GATATGGCCTATATTATGATATCTTCGAGAAATACTGTACATAGTGTAAACCGGTCAGTCGGATAAGCAAACCCCGGGCCGAACAGGATTGAGACCTGACAGGTAAATATGGAGGCCCTAAAGGAGACGAAATAACCATAAAGAACCTGAAGCTCGAAGGTGACCATGTTACCTTCTTTCTGGAGTGGGGCCTACAGGGCATGAACTTCAGGATGGATTTCAAAGGCAAAATAGATGGAAAGATACTCAGAGGCGAATTCAATGGAAAGACATTTAAGGGCAAACAAAGTTTTAACAAATATACTAACAAGGTAACCGGCAAGAAGATCGATTGATACTGTATTGGTAATAGTAGAAATTCGGAAGGCTTGTTTGCATATTCGGGCAAGCCTTCTCTACACCACTTTAGTGAAATCTCAAAGCGAAGTCAATAATTAGAGCGGACGTATCCAGATATTTCGGAAGCTTACGGGGTTGTTATGGGCCGAGAGGCTGAGCGGCAGTTTTTTGGGGATGGGCTTTTCATATCGAGCTAATATTCTATGGCCGGTCGGGCCGTAGATTTTCTGGTTATGATGGACGAGGACGCCGTTGTGCAGTACGGTGACATAAGCGGGCTTTGCGAGTTTTCCGGATTTGAAGACAGGAGCGTAGAAGATAATATCGAATGTTTGCCACTGGCCGGGCTTGCGGCAGGCATTTACCATCGGCGGACTCTGGCCGTAAACCGAGGCCGCCTGGCCGTCGGGATAGAGCTTTTCGGTGTATGAGTCATAAATCTGGATTTCGAACAGGCCCATCAGCATCACGCCGTTATTGCCGCGGTCCCAGATGCCGCCCTGTGGTGGGTCGGGGACCATCCATTCGATGTGCAACTGGCAGTCGCCGAATGACTGTTTTGTTGTGAGATTGCCTGAAATGGCGATAAGCTCGCCATTTTCGATTTTCCAGTCAGAGGTTTGCCATTGCCTGAGGTCTTTGCTGTCGAAGAGGACGATTGCGTCTGTTGGGGCCTTGCCGCTTTTTCCAGTCGTGTCCGGCGGTGCAGGGGTGACTATTTTCGGAGCCGCCCTGTCGGGGTCGTGCACGTGATAGCCGCACCATGGAAGGATGGGTGTATCTTTATAGCCTATAATGCCGGAGCCGTCTTTTGCCTTTGCGAGTTTCGGATTGCCCTGACCTATTGAAGTATTTGCTGGGACAAGAAGCAGAATTACGATCGTCAAAATTGCTACCAAAACCATAGTTGCAGAATGGCGTTTCATAATAGACTCCTTATAAATTTTATCCTCTCCAGGGACGCTGTCTGTTTGCTTTTGAGAGCGCATCTTTTGCGATAATTACGTCTTCTGTAACCTGAAAGTCGAACATACCGGCACAAATAAAATCGGCGCCGTTGTCAAAGGCATACTTGAAGCCGTCACTCGGATGGATGGCTCCCGCTGCTAAAGTCTTAAAAGCTATCCAGGGCTTGTCCACCGTTTTCATAAATTCGATGGTTCGTTCCGGGTCGAGTGCCCATATATTATCATGGTCGTCGGCGCCGAAGCTATCGACATTCCATTCGATCCGGTCTTCTTTTGGAGTAACGGACCAGTAATCCCCGCTGTGTAAAGTTTTCATATAAAAATCAGCTTCTAAGCCAGCCTTTTCACATGCAATCGGCACTTCAATCGAATGGGCTCCGATACCGGCGGGAATTCCGTTTTGCTTGATAAATTCGACGGTTTTCGCCAGCAGGTCAACACGGCCGTTTTTCACCCACTTGTCTCCGATTCCACCCTGTACATAAGCGGCCGCAGCTCCGTTATCAATCGCCCTTTTTATATTAGTCGTCAGGTCGCCTGCTTTCGGGTGCGTCTGAGCAATCCACTGAATCTTTCCGCCTCTTTCGTTCCAGTATTTATCGAGCACCCTGACGCCGCCCGCCAGGATCGTATTTATTCCGTTCTCTTCGTACATTTGAAGCGTCTGAAGAATTTTTTCATTGGTGCTGTAGGCCTTGAATAATTCGGAGATATATTTTAAGTCTCTGCTGTGCGACCAGCCGCTGAAGGGATTTCCCCCGGCGATTAACCTGCTGAACTTAACATTACCAATCCTGCCCATTGGCAATGTGTTATTGGAGACATCCAAAGCCGGCACAACTGAATCTTTTGCTGATACAGCTTTCTCTTTGAAACTTAAACCGATTGATGCACCAGCCGATGCGATAACGGATTTCTTCAGAAAATCCCGGCGGTCTATACTTTCTGACATAGTTCACCTCTCTCACTTATTTCATCATAGAGTCACTCACTACCGTATTCAAGCTCCCCCCCTGCTGCCGATTTTAATTTTGCAGTTCTGCAATTGCCTCTTCAACGGTCGCGTTGTTATGTACCATTTTACTCATGGCCTGTACCATCTTGGCTGGGCTTTTATGCTGGAAGGCGTTTCTACCTATCGAGACGCCCGCGGCACCGGCCGCCAGAGCGCCTTCAACCATTTTGAAAATATCCTCGTCGCTGTTCATTTTGGCCCCCCCTGCTATTACCACCGGAACGGGACAGCCATTGACTACTTCTTTGAAACTTTCCACGCTGCCGGTATAGACCACCTTAACGATATCAGCCCCGAGTTCGGCCCCTACCCGAGCGGCGTGCTTTACATTATTCACATCGTATTCGTCTTTGATTTTCGGCCCGCGGGAGTACATCATCGCTACCAGCGGCATCTGCCAGAACGCACAACGCTCGCTGATATGTCCCAACTGACGCAGCATTTCTTTGTCGGTCTCGGCGCCCAGATTTATATGGACAGAGACCGCATCGGCGCCGAGCTTTATTGTCTCTTCGACGCTGCAGACCAGCTCCTTTGCGTTCGGGTCGGGACTAAGCGATGTCCCGCCGGAAAGGTGAATAATCAGCCCTACGTCCTTGCCTGTGCCTCTGTGACCGGCACGGACAACTCCTTTGTGCATCAGGATGGCATTAGCACCACCGGCTACGACATTACTGATGGCCGTTCGCATGTCCGCAAGACCATCAATCGGGCCGACCGTAACCCCGTGATCCATCGGTATAATTACCGTCCTGTTGGAAGTGCGGTCGATGATTCTTTCGAGTCTTATCTTTTTGCCTATCATTCTAAAATCTCCAAATTATTAACTTGCTGTAAAATTTACCTAAAGTGAATAAAAAGGCAAGAAAAAAACGTACGCCGGTTTTGATTTTTTCCGACGGTCTTTCCTGAAGAGCGATTTGATATTTGTTTTACGCTCTTAATTTCAGTCAAGACCTTCGAGCCAGTGTTGAGTGAAGATTTCAAGGTCCCAAAAATCCACGATGCCCGACTTGTTGATATCTGCGCCCAGGCAATTACCATTCGAGGGACTACAGTTGTCCCTGCCCCATTGGCTGGCGAAAAGTGCAAAATCGATAAAATTAACGCCATCCGGACAGTCGAGGTCCCCGACGGGAATCAGTGACAGCAAGACTGGATAGTTAATATCCTCACAGATCGTCCAGAAGTTCCAGAAGTCCCATCCAGCGGTTAAAAATGTATTCATCTGTTTCATTTGGGCGGTTGTTTTACCTGTTCCGCCGGCACTACTCTGCTGGCCGCTGGTTTGAGTGTCCCAAAAAGAACGTGAGACATTTCCCAATACCCTGATGAACCCCGTTAAGCCGCCTACGTCCTGCCTGCCTGAAACGCTGCCTGATGAGTAACACTTGAAAACTATACCTTGTTCAACTTGTCCTACGAGCCCGCCCACATATCTATCCGCATCAACAGTACCCGTGGCATAGCAGTTAGTAACTTCGCTGAATTCGTCCGTTGTCTTTCCCACCAGCCCGCCGACATTTATATCTCCTGTTACGTTAGCTCTTGAGTAGCACTGTTTGACGGTTCCGTCGTCGGTTAGTCCGGTTAATCCACCGATATAAGCAAGCCCCGAGACATTCCCGGAGGACCAGCATAGAGTGATTTGGCCGCTGTTTAAGCCTATCAGGCCGCCAATGTTGTTGCTCCCTGAGATGACGGCTCCTTTGGCATAGCAGTTTCTGATGATACCATGATTCACGAAGCCTATTAGTGCGCCGACATTTCTTCCCTGTGAGATAATATTGGGTCTGACTAATCCCAAATTGCTGATTTGACCGTTGACGGTGCCGAAAATCCCGGTATTTGCCTCCAGTACTGAAGAGATGCTGAGGTTGGAAATTGTACAGTCGTTGCCGTCGAAAATGCCGCTAAAGGTCTCAATGATATTGAAGTCCGTTCCGGCTATGTCGTTCATATCGATATTGGCCATAAGCTTAAACTGCTTGGTCCAGTCGCCGCTGTTGGCACCAATCTCATTCATCTGTTCGGCCGTATAAATCAAATATGGGTCGCCGGCGGTTCCCGTCCCGCTCTCGTATTTCGCCTGTACCGGCCAGGCAAAAAGGCAGACAGCAAGATATAACAAAAGCAGCTTTGTGATTTTGATGCTCTTATGGCGTGCTGACTGTAAAAGGCCTGTAATTAAACCGCCCATATTTGCCCTCCTTCGATAAACAAAGGATTAATTCGTATAATTTTACCCCGTTAGAAAGCCCAAAACCGCACACTCTAACAGGGTGCACAACATAAGGATACCATTTATCCCCCCGCCCGTCAAGCTTTTTTCCGTTCGCCCCATTAGAGTGCCTTATACTCTAAAAGGGTCCAATTTCTAACTGGACCGAGATACACCTACCATAGAATGAGAAATGATACCAACATGGGAAGTTATGCTAAAAGTCG